>JBKJOR010000446.1:0-6377 GCA_046595575.1 Pyrinomonadaceae bacterium
CTTCGATACAAAGATAGAAATCCAGGCGATCGCGTCGGTGAAGGATTAGTTTTAACGCGAGAGATCGCAGAGCCGCAGATTAGGGTTTGAAATCTCCGCGGGCTCTGCGTTATAGAAAACGATGGGCTATTACGGAATAGATTGGTTGGCGACGATTTGCGGACTGACCGGGGTTTATCTTATCGGCAGCAAGAACCACTATGGTTTTTTGATAATGATGGTCGCGAGTCTTAGCTGGGCGGTCGTCGGTTTTTTGATCGGTAGTTTGGCATTGGTTCTCGGCAGCGCAGTATTTTTTGGATTGCACTTGCGCGGCTGGCTAAAGTGGCGGCGCGACGAAAAGGAACTTGGTTTTCTTGAAACGCAGCAGATCAATATAGCGAAATGAAACTCGATATTTTTCAAGTTGATGCGTTCACCACAAAGCCGTTTGGCGGAAATCCGGCGGCCGTTGTTCCGCTGGACGCATGGCTGCCGGACGAGACGATGAAGAGCATCGCGTCGGAGAACAACTTGGCGGAAACGGCGTTCTTCGTCAAAAGCGGTGATCGATATGACATTCGGTGGTTCACGCCCAAGGTCGAGGTGAACCTCTGCGGTCACGCGACCCTTGCGACGTCGCATGTCATCTTCAACGAGTTGAAATTGGAGAAAGAGTCGATCACGTTTCATTCCGCCAGGAGCGGCGAGCTTGGTGTTACGAAAGAAGCCGGCAGGCTCGTCCTCGATTTTCCGGCGTATCCCATAACGGAGATCGAAACGTTGCCCGAGCTGGTCAATGTTGAGGTTCCGCCGCTGAAGAGCTGGGAGACGCAGGGAAACATGCTGATGATGCTGCTCCGAAACCAGGAGGAAGTGCGGTCGCTCGAGCCCGACATGGAGCAAGTCGCGAGATTGCCTTACGACGAGATCTTCATTACGGCGAAAGGCGATGACTGCGATTTTGCATCGCGTATGTTCGCTCCGCGGATCGGCATCCCGGAAGATCCGGTGACCGGTGCGATCCATTGTTCGCTGATCCCGTATTGGGCGAAAGAGCTGGGTAAGAATGAGCTTTTCGCTCGACAGGTTTCGGAACGCGGCGGAGAGTTGTTCTGTGAGCTTGCGGGCGACAGGGTGAAGATCGGCGGCAACGCGGTGCTGTATATGAAAGGCGAGATATATGTCGCAACCGAAAAAAGCGTTAGTGCATGACGTCGAGATCCGTCTCGGCACATTGGACGATTCGGAGACGATCTCGAAACTGATCATTGAAGCTTTCTCGCCATTCGAATCGGAGTACACGGCCGGTGCGTTCGAGTACACGACGCCAAAGCCCGACTCGATCCGGCCGCGATTTGGTGAAGGCCCGATATGGATCGCGGAACGGGAAGGAGAGGCCGTAGGAACCGTTTCCGGAATGCCAGAGGGCGGACGATTTTATATTCGCAGCATGGCGATCTCGCCATCCGTACAGCGAGGCGGCATAGGCCAGAAATTGTTGGACGAGCTTGAGGGTTATGCACGCCAGAAGGGATTTGAAAAATTGTTTCTCTACACGACGTTCGTGCTGCCGGGTGCGAAGAGTCTTTACGAGAGGAATGGATTTTACGTTTTGCGAGAGACCGAGCCCGAAGAGTGGTTCGACATGGGCGGTCTCGAGATGGAGAAGGATTTGAGGATGGATTGAAGGCGTGGTTGCCCCGGCAAAACTCCCCTCCTTGGTTAGGAGGGGTGCCGGAGGCTTAGCGGAGGCGGGGTGGTAGTTCAGAAGGATTAGATTCTTATTTAACTACCACCCCGTCAGCCGGAACGGGTGCCACCCCTCCTAAACAAGGACGGGAGCCAGATTGAATCGCTTCTCGTAATCCCGGAGAGGAGCTATGAACTGAATTTATGTTGTTAGAAGTAAAAGATCTGCATGCCGGAATCGACGGCAAGGAAATTCTTAAGGGCCTGAATCTTCAGGTCAACAAGGGCGAGGTGCACGCAATCATGGGACCGAACGGATCGGGCAAATCGACGTTGTCGAAGGTGCTCGCGGGACATCCGTCGTACGAAGTCACCTCGGGTGAGGTCTTGTATGAAGGCGAGAATCTCCTCGAACTCGAACCCGACGAACGTGCCCGCGCCGGCGTGTTCATGGCTTTCCAGTACCCGGTCGAAGTGCCTGGTGTTTCCAACTCGCAATTTTTGCGGCTCGCGTACAACGAGAAGATGAAGCATCTCGGTACCGAAGAGCTGGACCCGCTCGAATTCAACGATTATCTGAAGGAAAAGGCGAAGATCGTCGACATGGACCCGCAGTTTTTCAAACGCTCGGTCAATGAAGGCTTCTCTGGCGGCGAGAAAAAGCGGAATGAGATCCTGCAGATGGCGGTGCTCGAACCGAAGCTGGCGATCCTGGACGAAACCGACTCTGGACTAGATATCGATGCGCTTCGAATCGTCGCCGAAGGCGTGAATAAGCTAAGGAGCGACGACAACGCGATCATTCTCGTGACTCACTATCAGCGGCTTTTGAACTTTATTGTGCCCGATGTTGTTCATGTTCTCGCGAACGGCAGGATCGTGAAAGAAGGCGGAAAGGAGCTCGCATTCGAGCTCGAAGAAAAAGGATACGACTGGGTTAAGGCAGCATCCAAATAGACCTATGCCGGCGAATTCGATCAAACAATGGGTAGAAACCGAGATCGGTAAAGCATCTGAGCTTTCAGCCGACGGCAAACTCGACGAAGCGTTTCACCATTTGGAACGAGCTCACATCCTTGGTCAGGCGAGTACGGTCGAGCATACGCGGGTCCACTGGCTGATGTTGAAGATCGGAATTCGACGGCGTGATTGGCGAGAGATATCGGACAGATGTTTCGGATCGGCGGTGCGTCGACGAAAACGCCGTTCGGCATCTACCCAAAAGGTAACACCGGTGGTGCGAACGTCAGCCCGTTCCGGCCGATGCCCATAGCGTCGGATCTGAAGGAGATCTTGAAAGCGTCCGGTGACGGAAAGTAATGAGTGTTCAAACGGTGAGAGAAACAATTTTTAGTAAGCAATTCGAGCACGCCTCGAATGCTGAGCAGCCTGAAGAGTTGCGCCGGCTGAGGTCGCAGGCATTTGCGCATTTTAGCGAGACGGGTTTCCCGCAAGTCAAAACCGAGGATTGGAAATACACCAACGTCGCGACTATCGCGAGCAGTGCGTGGACTATTGGTGAACAGACAATGAAGGCCGGAGCGGATATCGATTACGATCTGCTCAAACGGTTCGATGTTAAGCGGAATGGATTCGCGGCGTTGAACTTCGCGTTCGGCGACTTTGCAACGCTCCGTATCGCAAAGGATACCGTCGTCGATGAGCCAATCGAATTCGGTTTCAAGGGCGATGCGGGAGCGGCTATCTTCCCGCACCTGTTGATCATTGCCGAAGCCGGAAGCAAGGCGACGATCGTCGAACATTACGATAGCCAGACAAATAGTTTCACGAACACCGCAGTTCAGATCGTGGTTGAAGATAACGCGAATCTGACGCATTATCGCGTGCAGAAAGAGTCGCCTGAAGCATTTCACTATGGTGTTACCGAGATCTCGCTGGGCCGGGGATCCTCCTACAACGCGACGAACATCAATCTGGGCAGCGCGATATCCCGGCATGATATTGATTTGAAGTTTACCGCCGAGGGCGGCGAGGCGTGGGTTGATGGATTGTACATGCTCGGCGGCGCACAGCACAGCGATACACATTCGATAATCGATCACATGGTTCCGAATTGCACTTCGCATCAAAACTACAAGGGCGTGATGAACGACAAGTCTCGTGCCGTTTTCAACGGAAAAGTTTTTGTGCGTGAGAATGCTCACGGGACCGACGCGCAGCAGTCGAACAAGAACCTCTTGCTTTCGAACAATGCTCGTGTTGATACGAAGCCGCAACTCGAGATCTTTAACGATGACGTAAAATGTTCACACGGTGCGACCGTGGGGCAGCTTGAAGAAGAAGAACTGTTTTATTTGCTGACACGCGGACTGCCGCAGAACCTGGCAAGAAATCTGCTGACATATGGATTTGCCGAGGAGATAATCAATAAGATCGGGATCGAAGCTATCAAATCAGATCTCGATGGAACCGTACTTAACCGACTGAACGTTAAATTGGAAGTTTAAAATTATGAGAGTCAGAATTCCGTTAATTATTGAAGAGTCGTTGGTCAAAAAGATCGATGAGATCGCGGGTGAAAAACATCGCCGGGCCGCTACCATTGAAAAGGCGTTGACCGAGTTTATCGCTCGCCACGAGCGGAAGGCCAAGTCCGCGCCATCCGAAGAAGATAAGACAAAGGTGGTGGCTTCGGCTAAGAGGTAACCTGCGTGAAAGCTGTAAAGGCAATGGGTAACTGGGACGTAGAAAAGATCCGCAGGGACTTTCCGGTGCTTTCGCAAAGCGTTAACGGCAAGCCCCTGGTGTATCTCGACAACGCTGCGTCGTCGCAGGTGCCGCAGAGTGTTATCGATCGTTCGTCGAAGTATCTCGCCGAAGAGCATTCGAACATTCACCGGGGCGTCCATTATCTGTCCCAGCACGCGACGACCGCCTACGAAGCGGCGCGTGAAAAGGTCAAGCGGTTCATAAACGCGCCCGACGTAAAGGAATGTATCTTCGTTCGGGGCACGACCGAGGGCGTGAATCTGGTCGCGCATTCGTACGGACGCAAGTTCATAGACGAGGGTGATGAGATATTGGTGAGCCAGATGGAGCACCATTCGAATATCATCCCGTGGCAGATGATTGCGGAGGAGCGAGGAGCAAAACTTCTCGTGATCCCGATCAACGATCGCGGTGAACTCCTGATCGACGAGTACGAAAGGCTGCTCACCGAACGGACGAAGATCGTCGCCGTCTCGCACGTTTCGAACTCGCTTGGCACGGTCAACCCGTTAAAGGAGATGATCGCGACCGCTCATAAATTCGGTGTTCCGGTGTGCGTCGATGCGGCCCAGAGCGTTCCGCATTTTCCGGTCGATGTACAGGATCTTGACGCCGACTTTTTCATATTCTCTGGTCACAAGATGTTCGCTCCGACGGGCAGCGGCATTGTCTACGGAAAACGAAAATGGCTCGATCAAATGCCGCCGTACCAGACTGGCGGCGGCATGATCCGGACGGTGAGTTTCGAAGGGACGACGTTCGCGCCGATACCGGAAAAGTTTGAGGCGGGTACTCCGGCGATCGCCGCGGGTATCGGCCTCGGTGCGGCGATCGATTATATCAACTCGATCGATTTCGAAGCTGCGGCCTCCTACGAGCATGAGCTGCTCGAATATGCGACACAGCGTCTGTCGGACATTCCCGGCGTCACCGTTATCGGCACGGCCGCGAATAAGGCGAGCGTGTTGTCATTCACGATCGAGGGAATCCACCCGCATGACATCGGAACGATACTAGACCAGGACGGTATCGCGGTTCGTGCAGGCCACCACTGTGCTCAGCCCGTAATGAAGTTTTTCAATGTCCCGGCTACGGCACGTGCGAGCTTCGCGTTCTACAACACTCGGGAAGAGGTCGATAAGCTTGCGGACGCGGTGCAGAAGGTGATTGAAGTGTTTGCTTGACAGGCACAAGCACTGCCGGGAGGAGGATGTCTTCCTCGGACAGCGACGGATAGAATAATGCAAAAGCGAAATATGAAAATTTGGTACGGCAAACTTGAAAACGCCGAGCGGTATCCCGATGTTAAATATTGGCAGGCGCAGCCCGATGCGAAAAAGTTTGAGACAGCGTGGCAAATGGTGATCGATGCTTATGCAATGAAGGGAGAAGACGTAAGTGAACTCAGACTTCAAAGATCTGTTGGAGGCCTTCAACGACACCGGAGTTAGATATTTGATAATCGGCTGATATGCGGTGATCAAGCACTCGGAGCCGCGCTTTACCATAGATCTGGATCTATGGGTTGCCGTCAGACCCGTTGACGAGCGCAAAAAAGGCGATCGATTTAGTATTCGGTGAGGCGGGTTGCGAACCGTAAGTAATAGATGTCAGAACTCAGCGATCTCTACCAGGACACAATTCTCGAGCACAACAAAAATCCGCGTAACTTTCGCGAGATCGAGGGTGCTGACCGGACCGCAGACGGAAACAATCCGCTATGCGGCGACGCGCTGCGAGTGTATGTCGCGCTCGACGGCGACACCGTGACTGATGTCGCATTTAAAGGTTCGGGCTGTGCGATATCGAAAGCGTCTGCCTCGATGATGACGCAGGTCGTGAGAGGAAAATCGAAAGAAGATGCTGAGACGATCTTCAACGAGTTTCACAAGATGGTCACCGGCGATCTGGATATTGAAACAGAAGAAAATCATCTAGGCAAGCTGAAGATCTTTGCCGGAGTTATAGAATTTCCG
>JBKJOR010000456.1:0-4359 GCA_046595575.1 Pyrinomonadaceae bacterium
GGTGACGGATAAAATAATCTGGAGCGAAACGTATGATCGGCAGATGGCCAGCATCATCGGGCTGCAGAAAGAGATCGTCCGCGATGTCTCGCAAAAATTGCAAACCAAGCTGTCGAGCGTGGATGAGGCGAGGCTTGCCAAAAACCATACCGCGAATGCCGAGGCTTACAGACTCTATCTGCAGGGCCGCTACTATTGGAACAAAAGAACGCCCATTGAAAATGAAAAGGCCCTCAAATATTACGAGGACGCCATCGCTCTGGATCCAACGTATGCGCTGGCCTATGCTGCTTTAGCGGACAGCTATCTTCTCCAACTCCCCGCGATGCCTCGTGCCGAAAGGTTTCCCAAAGCCAGGGCCGCGGCAATTAGGGCATTGGAAATTGACGATACGCTTGGCGAAGCCCATGCAGCCCTGGCCGAAGTCGAAGTCTCGGAGTGGAACTGGCCGGCCGCCGAACGGGGCTTCATACGAGCCCTCGAGTTAAACCCGAACTATCCTACCGCTCACCACTGGTACGCCGAATACCTGTCGCGTTTTGGGCGCCATGACGAAGCGATCCGGGAAATAAGACGTGCACAGGAGCTCGACCCACTGTCCATCCCGATCCAAATGATTGCCGGACATGTATTGATGATGGCGCGTCGCTACGACGAAGCTATCGCCCAATTCAAGCAGACGCTCGAGATGGACCAGAACTTTCATCTGGCACGGGTATTTCTATCCGAAACCTATATAAATAAGGGGATGTACGAAGAAGCCCTCAACGAAGCCGAAAAGCGCGTCACGCGCCTACAGGATGCTCCTGAGGGCCAGGTGGCCAGGCAACGGGAGAACTTTGCGGAAATGCGCGCAGCGTATCGGGAGTCGGGCGCAAGAGGTTTTCATGAAAAACGTCTTGAGCAGCAGAAAAGGAATCAGGAAACGGGAGCCGCCCCACGGCCGTTCCTGATGGCGAAGCTCTATGTCCAGCTCGGTGATAATGACCGGGCGTTCGAGTGGCTCGACAAGGTTGTCGAAAAGCGCGAAGGCGACGGTTACCTAAACGTTGACCCGGTACTGGATCCATTACGCGGCGATCCGCGCTTCCGGGAACTGCTTAGGAAAGCTGGTTTTCCGTATTAGAGGCGGATTTAACTGATGAAAAGATGCTCTGAGTGTAGGCGGGATTACTACGACGACAGTTTACTTTACTGTCTCGACGACGGCACTGCGCTGCTCGAAGGTCCAGCGTCGATGGACGGGCCGGCGACTGCGATTTTGTACGAGCCAACGCCGGTAGCGGGTGGTTTAACGCGCCACACCGAAGAATCTGAGTCGAAGACTTCCATTCTTCAGCCGCCCGCAACCGCAGGTGGCTCAGGCCCGATGGCGAAGCGCCAAAAATGGATAATCGCGATGGTGACCGTTCTGCTAGTAGTCGGCGGCATTGGTTTCGCGATCTACAAGTTTGGGTGGCCGGACAATCCGGCTGCGTCCGGCGCGCCTTTTCAATCGATCAAGATCGAACGGCTGACCTCGAACGGTAAGGCGACGCAGGCCGTGGTCTCGCCTGACGGCAAGCAGGTCGTTTATGTGATCGACGACGGCGGAAAGCGGAGTCTGTGGTTAAGACAGGTTGCTACCGCGAGTGACGTTCGGTTAACGGAGCCAACCAGCGAAGTCTTTTATCGAGCTCTCACAATCTCACCCGACGGCAATTTTCTTTACTACGTTTACGGCGGCACGAGCATCCGGAACCGCGACTTGTTTCGGATGCCGCTCCTTGGCGCGGCCAGCCCGACCAAGGTGATCGAAGATGTAGGCAGCCCGGTAGGGGTTTCTCCGGACGGCAAACAGATCGCTTTTGTGCGGAGCCGACCTGAACAAAGCGCAATGATGATCGCAAACGCGGACGGAACCGGAGAGCGGGAAGTCGCCATCCGGCGGGGCGGAGAATCGTTCGGAAGTCTTTTTACGGGAGGTGTTGGCTGGTTACCCGATGGTAAAAAGATCGTATCCGTTGCCAATGCGCGCGATTCCGACGGTAGATTCCAGCACGTTGTTGAAATATCGATCGAAGACGGAACGGAACGCCCGTTAACTGCGCACAAGTTTTATGAAATCCGTCGGCTCGCACTGCTGGCGGATGGCAGCGGCGTGCTGATAACCGCTGCGGAGAAGGCATCTGAATTTCGCTCAATGCAAATATGGTATCTGCCGTACTCAGGCGGAGAAGCCCGAAAGATCACCCAGGATCTGAATAATTACACCAACATGAGCCTTACCGCGGATTCGAGCATTCTGGTAGCGGTTCAGGAAGAAGACTCCACGAATATCTGGATCGCTCCAAATGGCGACGCCGGCCGCGCAACACAAATTTCATCCGTATCGGGAAAAATGGACGGCTTTGACGGCGTCGCCTGGACGCCGGAGGGCAGGATCGTTTATACCTCGATGGTGGGCGGCGGTGTAGCTATTTGGATCATGGACGCCGATGGAAAGAACCGTAAGCAACTCTCTGCCGGCGACGGCGCGGATTTCTCGCCCGGGGTCTCGACGGATGGGCGCTATATTGTGTTCATTTCGGAGAGTGGGCGCCATCGGAGCGTTTGGAGGATGGACCTGGACGGCAGTGATCGGAAAAAATTGTTGGACCGCCGTGGTGGAGGGAACGCTCAGGGGACTGCCGAGTGGGTCATTTTTGGTGGTGTGTTCAAGGCTCCGATTGACGGCGGCGAGCCTGTGCGAATTGCTGAGGGATTGAACCGATGCTCGGTCTCGCCCGACGGGAAGTTCCTTGCCTGTCAGTACGATCCAACAGACGGATCACAGGCGAGACTGAAAGTTATCTCAGTCGATGACGGGGCGATCGTCAAGGACTTCGAGGCGAAGTTAGACTTTCCGCCGCGTATCCGTTGGGGGCCCGACGGACGCTCGATAACGTATGTCTCGCAAGACGATGGGCTTCAAGATATCTGGAGCCAACCCTCGGTCGGCGGCGAGCCGAAAAGGCTGACTACCTTCAAGGCAGATCAAATATTTTCGTTTAACTGGTCGAGCGACCACAAACTAGTCATCTCGCTTGGTACGGAAGATTCGGACGTTGTCTTGATACGGAATACGAAATAAACCTGGCGCGGCCCGCTTAGCCTGCCATTGGTGGTCCTGTCAATTCGTGCTCTCGAGATTTGCCTGGGACCGGAGGGCTCGTACATGCACCGCTTCTTCGTTAACTAGCCGCACCCGCCAGCCAAGTAAAATCTGCTCTAAGTCAAACTATCCCAATAACCCGGGTCTATACATTCTAAATCTCCAACGTGTACATTAATATCTAAACGGACGTGGCACCGTAGATCGAACGCATGGCAGAGCCGCTCGAGATTGGGAAGCTTTTAAATCACTACCGTATCCTTTCGAAGATCGGATCCGGTGGAATGGGAGACGTGTGGCTTGCTGAGGACACAAGGCTGGGTCGCAAGGTCGCGTTGAAGCTGCTGCCAGCCGAAGTCGCTTCGACTCCTGACCGGCTGCATCGCTTCCACCTGGAAGCTCGTGCTACTGCGTCACTAAACCATCCGAACATCGCCCACATTTATGAGATAGACGAAAGCGACGAGACCCATTTTATTGCGATGGAGTTCGTCGAGGGCGAGACGTTGTCGCGATATCTGAAAGCGCATCGCCCCGAACTCCGCACCATTCTGAAGATCTTCGAAGGGGTCGCGGACGGGCTGGCGAAGGCGCACGCGAGCGGCATTCTCCATCGAGATCTGAAACCAGACAACATAATGGTGACGCCCGACGGTCGGGTCAAGATCCTCGATTTCGGGCTGGCTAAGCTGATGCCTCGGCCGGATGGTGAGATTTCACAACTTGATGACACGGGGATAACTACACCCGGAGCGATCGTGGGGACGCCCAGCTACATGTCGCCGGAGCAGGCCCGCGGTAGGACGTTGGAGATCGATGCCAGATCGGACATTTTCGCATTCGGGTGCGTACTGTTTGAAGCGGTCACGGGCATTAAGGCTTTCCGAGGAGAGGACCACGTCGATACGCTCATAAAGATAGTCCGCGATCCGGCGCCGTCGTTGTCCGATATCAACCCAATGCTTCCAGACGTGCTGCAGCGGATCATTCACCACTGCCTGGAAAAGACTCCGGAGAACCGGTTCCAAACGATAAATGACGTCGGGATCGAGCTTAGAAATCTCCGACATGACCTTTCTAGCCGGTCCGGGAGCGACGAGACAATACCCATCTTTCACGAAGGCTACGGCAAGTCCATAGCCGCGTTGACCGATCCGGACTTGCCGTAGCCTTCGTGAAAGATGGGTATTGTCTCGTCGCTCCCGGACCGGCTAGAAAGGTCATGT
>JBKJOR010000095.1:0-8420 GCA_046595575.1 Pyrinomonadaceae bacterium
GCACTGGTCAACGAAGAACCGCTGACGGTAACGTGGTACGCGTTAAAATTCAACGACTCGACGTATGGAATTTTCGACACGTTCGATAGCGATGAAGGGCGCGATGCACACCTTAACGGCAAAGTCGCGGAGGCGTTAATGGCAAAGGCCGACGAACTCTTCGCAGAGCCGCCACAGATCGATACGGTCGATATTCTGGCAGCGAAAACTTCGACAAATAATAAGGCAAGGTCTTCAGTTGCCTAACAGGCTGTCCCCCAGACGGGATCAAGTTGTCCATTCCGAGAGAAGCTTGCTCGGTCATGTCACGCAGTAGTAGTTCGTCTTGCATCCGCGGCTGGAGCCTCCAGTCGCGGAAATAAGTTCAACGAGAGCACGGTATCACTGCGACGGTCTTTATTACTCGAAGCGACTTTAGTTTTCTCGGCCCGATCCTTGCGATCGGTGGATTCGCAGCTCTTGGATTCATTGTCGCTAGTGCACTCTTCGGACTCACACTTGGAAACGTTTTCGCCTTCGTGATGGTTGCTTTCGCCGGTACCGCGATCCTTTACGAAACATCGAATGTGCTGCATCGCTTCAACACGAATCAGCACGTCGCTGCGGCCCTAACATTGTTCGCGAGCATTGCTCTACTGTTTTGGTACATTCTTAGTATCTTCAGCTCGCGCGACTAACATGTAGGACGGGCTTTTAGCCCGTCCCTCGTGCAACACTAAAATACTGATCGTCGAGAATTAGTCGTCGCCAAGGACGATCCGTTTTATCGGTGTCGGATCTCCGCCGGATGATGCGTCAGGGGCAAACTCCGATAATGCCAAATTTCCGTTCCCATCCTTCATCAACACTTCAATGCGCCGTTCGGCCTGGGTCAGACGCTCGCGACACTCACGCGAAAGCTTAACTCCTGACTCGAACAGCTTCAGACTTTGCTCTAGCGGAATGTCTCCGTTTTCGAGTTGCTCTACTATCTTTTCAAGTTCCGCGAGCGATGATTCGAACGTTTTTTCCATATAGCTAACAATTTATTAAGCCGAGACCGCCGAGCACGGTCCTGATTCTTACGATCGGTGAATCAACGCTTGATAGAACAGCTATCGAAAGATCTCTTCCGCCTGCTGCAGGATAGTGTTCAGGTTCTTGATCCCGAGACGGTCCCCCGCCGTGTCTGCACCGCCATTCGACGCTACCGCGATAATTTCCTGTCCGACTTTACGCGCGATCTCAGTCGCAAGTGCGTCATCACGGACTCCTACAACCTTCCAGCCACTGCCGTTTCGCTGCATTCTAACTTCAAAGGAATGCTCCGGCAACTTGCTTCGAATTATCGCCGTGTCGCCGCTCGGCCGGATATCGAGATAGCGGTCCGCACCGAGCACCATCGCAGCGAATGGGACGCTCTCAAAACGCTCGGTCTTTTTCCGTATCAGATTCGGAAGCTGCGCTCGGGCTCTTTCCTTGAGGGCCGGCATAACCGGCGTCACGACGCGGGCAACGCGGGCCAGAGTCTGCGGCGTGAGCCCGCGACCGTAAAGCTCGACGGCCTTGCCGGTGATCTGCGGCATAAACTCGTCTACGATCGAATCAACCTCGACGATCTGATCGACCTGAGCTTGATCGTTCCGGCGCGCTGCATCGACAAGAAGCGCGAGTGAGTATTGTGGCGTGTCAGCAAAGCTCCGCCAGTAGAGATAGCCGCCGATACAGCCGACGACAACCAAAGCAAGAAGGACACCGAATATCGAGAGAACGATCTGCCGCGAGCGCGAACGCGGTGCAGTCTCGCTGTAGCCTCCGAACCCGGGAGCTTCACGTTCAGCATTCGCATTGTCGAGAAACTTGGTCATCAGTAGCGTAACGTCGATGGCTTAGTCTAGCGTGTATTGCGGGTGCGACCCCGTTCAGACTAATTGTATCCAGTCTTAGCTGGCGGTAACCGTCACTTCGAGATCACCTTTGCCTTTAAACTTCCCTTCTCCAAGCGGATGTTCAATAGATCATCCGTCGTAACCTGAGCCGAGTCTCGTAAGATCTCACCCTTCTCATTTTCCGCGATCGCGAAACCGCGACCCAATACAGCGAGCGGCGACATCGCATCTAGTTTCGCCATGAAGAGGTTCAAGCTCTTCGATCTGCGGTCTATAACATCCACGGCTGCGGTGCTCGCTCGCTGGCTCAACATTTCAAGCCGCGTCTTGCTTTCGCCAACCTTCGATGCCATGCGAATAGGCGAGAGTTGTGAGGCAATTCTTTCAAGACGTAAGTTTGCCTGACGCAGCGTATCCAAGAACACCGGTGACATCGAGAGACGCTGAATTCGGGAGCGGGCCTCGAGCAGACGATAGCTCATGATCCGCAGCAGGTCGTCAGACCGTTTTTCGAGTGCTGAGCAGATATCCTCTTCCCGCCGAGCGACGATCTCGGCAGCGGCCGATGGCGTCGCCGCTCTCAGATCTGCGACGAGATCAGCGATCGTGTGGTCGACCTCGTGACCGACCGCGGAAATGACCGGTATTTGCGAGGCTCGGATCGCACGGGCTACCGGCTCTTCATTGAACGCCCACAGATCCTCGCTCGACCCGCCGCCACGCCCGACTATCAGCGCGTCGATTCTGGCCGCAAAATCAGCTCCCTCGTTGTATTCGTTTGCGAGACGGATCGCACGGCTGATCTCGAACGCGGCATTCTCGCCTTGCACCCGAGTTGGAATGAGGATGACGCTAACTGACTGGGCTCGACGCGACAGCACATGCAGGATGTCAAAGAACGCTGCTCCGGTGGGCGAGGTGACAACACCGATCCGCCGGGGGAACGGCGGGAGGGTGCGTTTCAGATCGACATCGAACAGCCCTTCGGCCTTGAGCTTCGCCTTGATCTGCGCGAACGCAACCCGACGAGCTCCTTCGCCGACTGGTTCGAGCGACTCGACCATCAACTGAAACTCGCCCTTCGGCTCATACAGCGTCAGTCGCCCGCGAACGCGAACCTGCAGTCCGTCAAACGGCTCGAATCGAATACGGTTGTTCGTTCCCTTATAGCAAGCGGCGCGGATTTGCGAAGTGGCGTCATGCAACGTGAAGTACCAGTGTCCTGACGCCGCTGCCGAAAAATTAACGATCTCGCCTTCGATCCAAACATTCTTGAATCGTCGATCGATTTCTCCTTTGACCTGAGCATTCAGCTCCGATACGGTCATCGGCCGACGCTTTTCGTCATCAAATAGGGATTGTAGGAGCGAGTTCTGCATCTTTAGGAACTGATATTACATCACCCTCGGCGAATACTCACTCGATCTCTGGCGGTGTTTGCCTAGATGGCACTGACGGTCAGCAGGGTCGTTAAGTAATGTTAGTCATGATCGAGCTGGCCAGGGATCCCCGTCCGGATCGATGTGCGGATCGTGGAAAATCACACCGTCTCCGTTACATTTTCTCCGAGCCCGCTTAATGCTGGTCGATCAAACCGAGCATTTAAAGTCTATCCAAAGCAATCATCGGGAATGGGGACCGTTTTGGCGATCAGGCGCTGATCGACACCGCACAGAAAAGCGCGACTTCGGCCCCAACGTTGCACGGAAATCCGCAAGTGTATGCCCCCGAAACGATCTGGCCGCAAAATTATGCGCGTCTGGGGAGCGCCCGGGGGTATTTTTAGTGCCTAAAAGAATTCTAATAGTCGAAGATCATGCCGATATTCGGGAGATGATGTCTACTTACCTAAAGTTGAACGACTACGATGTGGTGGAAGCAGCGGATGGATACGAGGCAGTCCAGCAGGCCCTGAAGTACAAGCCGGATGTAATATTAATGGACATTGCCATGCCGGTTCTGGACGGAATCAATTCAACCCGTGCGATTCGAAAGATCGAAGCTCTCGCCGATGTCCCGATAGTAGTCCTAACCGCGTTTGGAGATTTTTATAGAGAACGGGCTAAGGTTGCAGGCTGCAACGACGTCCTGCAAAAACCTATCGACTTTAAACAACTCGACGCCCTGCTACGACGGCATCTGAGTTAACCGCGGATTCGTCAGAGCGACAACTGCTGACACGTCAGTTCCTCACTTTAATAGAACTCATTTGAACAAATGCGTTTGGTTTATTCACGCGAATTTTTAGTCGCGGGGACGGACGATTGTCCGGATCCGCTCGATAGGCGGAACGAAAGGTGATCGCATAGGCCGTGCGGACTTGAGCGACGATATCATCGTATGCCCTCTGTATCTGTGAAAGCTGCGTGATCGGGTAATAGACACCGCCCGAAACTTTCGCCAGCCGCTCACCTTCTCCCTCTGCCCGAGCCGACAGCGTCATGTACCGCGATCGCAGCGGATCGATTCCTTTATTCGGATCGTTCGTCTCGCTCGACGCTATCAGTGCCGACGGAACATACAGGGGATAAATTAGCGCTCCGCTTTCTTCGATCGCCCCGATCAGCGATTCGAAAGGCAAGAACGAGCGGTTGTCGTCGCCGTCTGTCAGCACCACAATCGCGGTTCGCTCGCCCTTTAACGGTCGCAGTGTTTCGGCGAGCGTGTAAGCGATCGCGTCGTAGTATCCCGTTGCACCACCCGCATCGAACGTGTCGAGACTTTCCGACAGCCGAGCCCTATCTGTTGAAAAACCGGACAGGGCCTTCACATCTTCGTTGAACAGGATGACGGAGATACGATCATCGGGGCGGGCCGTGTCGATGAACGCTCGGGCCGCCTTGCGAATAAAATTGACGTAATTGTCAACGCTGCCCGATACGTCAAGCAGTAGCACGAGATTGACCGGCGCCGTGTGCGGTCGGACAGAAACTATGTCTCGTGGCGACCCGCTCTCAGCGACCGAAAAGTCCGCGGGCGCTAGATCGCTGATCGCCCGATTCTGCATATCGGTGACGCGGACGACCGCTTCCTTCGTCGTTGCGCCGGCGATGTCAGCCTCTCTAAAGTTCGAAGAGAGGAAAGGCTCGCGTCGCATCGGCGGGAGCGTCCGTGCATAGTCGCCAAAATGTTTCGGGCTCGCACGTCGGATAGCTTCCATCAATACGATGTCACCCGACTTGATGATCGCCTTTGCCGCTTCCGTCAATGGTCGCTCGCGGAGATCGCTTGTCACCTCGGCAGGCGGAACATTGAGCAGCACGATACCTCGGGCAGTGGTGAAATTCAACGAAAGACTTTTTGATCGCGCTCTCGTCTTCTTACTACTTTGAGACTCGTCCGTTACCTTAGCCGCTTCTGACTTCGACTCATCGGTCGACGCTTGCTGGGCGGCCTCCGGCTCAACGTCAGTCCGTCCTTCCGGCTCCGCGTCGCTCCTGAATTTTCCTTTGAGCTGAAACCTGCCGCCTGATTTCTCCTTTACCTTGCTGAGCTCAATGTCACTCAAGTATCGAGGTCGCGAGGCGGTCCAGTTGAAGTCGTACTTAAGATCAGCGGTTGGCACATCCGTCGCGATCGTCCCGGTTTCGGTCTTCACCTCGACCGATTCGAGATCTCCTGAAAGGCGAACCTCGCCTTCGCGAGTCACAATATTCAGCCTGACGCGCGGCGGTACGATCAGCGATATGTCGATGCGTTTGCTTTCGTCTGCCGGCTGGGTCTCGATTCGGATCTGTCCGCCAGGCTCGATCTTGAGCTCGCTTTCGGCGATCGACGTAGGGGCGTTCGCGGTCAGTATCACCGAAGTAACTCCCGGCCGGGCGGCTACGTCCACACGCCCCGCGAGGTTAATCACCGAAATAGTACCGCCTTCGTTGAGCGGCAATTCACGGGTAACCGTCTGCGCCGAAGCAGCGACGGCCAGAGCGAAGATGAGAATAGAAAAGATTGTGAGATTACGGATTCGACCTTTCATTACTCGAACGGCTGGTGACGCGGCCGGACTGTCTTAGTCGGTTCCGCACACGCTCTTGCCACTTCTTTCTTGGATGCTCGGATTCCTCGAACTGATTGAACAAATCTCGCAAATTCTCGCCGCCCGCCTGTCGCGTCTTTAAGTAGAGTAACGCGACGATGATCGATGAAAGCGACGTCAGGAGTATCTGTAAAGGAAGCATGATCAGCGAGGTAAGGCTCTCCCTAGCGACACGCGCGATCCGGCGTACCATCGACGACTCGTCCGATTTAACGGTAACCTTTCCGTCCGCCCCAACAGTAACTGCCACGTCCTCGGACGGCGTTTCGGCAGCGGTATTCGCGACCGAACCGGCAGTGGTTTCGGTCTTTTGGTCAGTGGCGACAGCCTTCTCGCTAGCGTCTGCGATCGACTTTACCGACAGCGCTACGATCCCCCCCGTGAGACCGCCGATACCTAAAGGAACGAAGAACAACAGGGCCACAGCAGCCGTAGTCGTTCCCAGCGATCGCAGCACGAGATCTTTCGAGCGCTTCATTGCTGCAAATCCACGCAGGTTCTCCATCATCACGACAGGAGCAACAAGTGCCAGCGTCACCGAAAGGATCAGCCCCGGAACGATGCACAAAGCGTAACCGAGGAAAGTGAGCAACGTCGATAAAACTCCGGTTCCGATCAGCCTCTTCCAGTTTTGCCAGGTCGCATGTAGGGCCGGCCGCATCCTGACTGGACGCAGCGGCAAGGCAAGAATCTGGTTTACCATCCATGTGATCGTGCCGACCGCGAGATAGCCGCAAAAAACCGCAGTAAAAGTTGTAAAGATAGTGAACAGAGTAAACGTGATTCTCCAAGGGAGCGGCATTACTCCGTCGGGATGTTCGGCGATGAAGTACACACTGAGCGCGACATTCGCGAGCGAACCGATAATGAACGGCAAAAACAAAAATATCGTGATTCCGAGGAACTTCGGGAGATGCTCGGTGTAGATCATCCCGGCACGACGGAGCAAGCCGAAGATACCCTCGGACCGTGAGATCAGCGAGCTCGAAAATGCCTCGGCCGTCTGCGGGCGATCTTCGGGGAGTTTAGCGAGAGCGGTCGCGATGACTAGCTTGAGCTTTTTTCGAACCTTTTTCGCATCGAGTGGTGGAAGGGGTAATGTCTTATGAGCCTCCATCACGTATGTGAAGTCACCCTCAAACGGAGTCTTGCCGGACAACATCTGGTAGGCGATCACGCCCAGGCTGTATATATCTGAGCGCGCGTCGAGTTTCTCCCCGCGACACTGTTCCGGCGACATGTAGAGAGGCGTCCCGATCACGGCCCCGATGCGTGTCAGTTCGGAGGTAGATCGAGCGTCTCTCTGTCCGTCATCGGTTGATGAAATAATCTGGGTGCCGATGGTGTCGGGATCGCCCACTAGGGGTGCGATCGGTATGATCGCGGTTCGGGCTTCGGCCGCTTCTGGCGTTTGTACGAACGTTGCCGACTGAAGGATCAATGTGGGCGACACACTATCGTGGATCGTTGTGTCGCTCGAGTTATCGGCGATTGTATCTTGCGCTGAGTGAACGTACGTCGGATTCGGTGCGACGGAGATATCGATCGCTTCGCTGCTATCGACCGGACGATGCTCTTCCAGCTTTGCGATTCCGAAATCAAGAACCTTAACCGTATAACCGCCACGCTGATTCGGTTCGAGCCAGATGTTATCTGGTTTCAAGTCGCGATGAATGATGCCCTGCTCATGGGCTTCGTGAACGGCCGAACAAACCTGATCAAGAATGTCGAGCGTCCACGATACCGGTAGGTTATGTTCCTCCTCGAGGATCTCGCCAAGCGTGCAGCCGTCGAGATATTCCATGACGAGATAGGCGGCTCGGCCTTCCGCCGTTTCGGCAAAACCGAAGTCGGTTACGTTTACAACATTGGGATGTCGAAGGCGCCCCGCCGCACGAGCTTCGCGGCGAAAGCGTTCGACGAACTCGGGGCGCTCCATGAACTGTGGAGCGATAACCTTTACCGCCACCGGTCGCTCGGTCCCGAGGTGGGTCGCCAAATACACCGTCCCCATGCCGCCGCGGCCAAGCTCCCGTTCGATTTGGTATTTTCCGTCGAGCGTCTGCCCGACAGGGTTTCCAGAATTCATAACACTCGAATCCGATCACCAGGCGATCTATCGTTTACGACAAGAGCCGCGGTTTTGTTTTGCTGGTTGCGACAAAGCGACGTCCAAGGATTCAAGCGGGAAGTATAACCGATTCGTTTCACAAGCGCCCGCTTCAGGCTAATGACGAATTAGGTGAACAACCGAGGCCGGGATTATGGCCGATTCCGTCGCCCATCGCGTCTCATAGTTAAACGAAAACTCCTTGCCGTCGCGTGGAGTTTCACATACACTGTCAATCGAAACTCTCATAAGTTTGTAGATTTCAAAACTCCCGCGAAGCAGAAAGCGAACCCACTCGTTTTATCTGTGCAACACTCTTTCATCTTCGCGATACTTGTGCTAGACTCCAATTCGACGAGTCTGGACTACCATTAATAAAATCAGCTTAGCTCCTGGAGGCAAAAGG
>JBKJOR010000156.1:0-5742 GCA_046595575.1 Pyrinomonadaceae bacterium
ACCACATAATCGGATCGGCCGTCGGCGTTGAAATCAACCGGAGCATCTGCAACTACAATTGGACCGGTAGGGTCAATTGTTAGATTTGCCGCGGAAACTGAACCGATGTCAGCCGAAGCGGCGTCGCGGAACGATAACGTCCATGTGCCGTTCGCTTGAGTGGGCGTCAATCCCGCGAAGGTGGCATTGAGGCTCGTCACAGGTGCCGGGTTGGTCTGTCCAGCCTGACCCGGTGCCGTGGTCCTATAGGACCCTACCGGAATAGGATTCGTTGCTGCCGCCGTCCAGATGTTGGTACCGGTTGCGGTATCCGTAAATGTATACAAACCGGAGTAGTCGTTTGCATTACCGAACGAAGTCGCAGTTGTGACGCCGATACGGCTTACCACAACGATGCTGGGTGAACCGCCTGGCGCTCTGAGAACTACATCAACGTCACCTGCCCACGTATGAGTCATGGTCATATTGACGGAAACGCTCGTAACGTTTCCACTAACTCCAGTTACTGGAAAACTGACGACTAGTGGAGCACCGAACTGCGGCGGTGTTCCGGTCAGTCCATCCGGAATTGCGCCAACCCCCGTACCCGGGAATATTGCGGCTGGACTTGCCGCGGACGATCCCGACGTGACAGCCGTGCTGGCAGCCGTCGACCTTAGTTGTGCCCCAGTGATCAGTCCGAGAACCGCAAGAAACAGTGCGGTCATCGACAGGATCACCTTTCTCGTGGACACTTTAGCGTTGGTCCAATACATAATTCTTTCCCCCCTCAAAATAAACAAATAAAGCTCTAATCGGATTTACTGTAGGTGCCGGTTACAGTCTCGTGATGGAAAGTCCAAGTCATCTACAGATAAAACTTAAACAGAATGGTATGAACAATTTATTAAGTTTGGCGCGGGTTGTCAACAAATTCACGAATGCGGCATATGGCTTTCGTCGGTAGGGGTATCTGATTTCGAGCTTTAGCATGCACGAATGTAGAATTGCCGAACAGGGAACGCTAATTCAATATCTGCTCGCTGGTGCCATCGCTTCGAAAGCGCAATTATTACGGCAAACGAAGGTGTCAGACTGCGGCACTCCAACACGCTTATGCGGAACGATCGAAAAGAGATCTTTGGCTGGATGGTTTATGACTGGGCTAACTCGGCCTTCTTTACCGTAGTTGTCGGCGTTCTGATCGGGCCCTACCTGCTGAGTCTTGCTCAATCAGCCGTCGGCGAGGACGGTGTCGTCCTCGACCTTTTTCTATTCAAAGTTACGCCAAAGGGGTTGCCGGCATTCTGTACCGCCATCTCCGTCCTGGCGATGGTTATACTTTTGCCGGTCCTTGGAGCCATCGCTGATTACACTAAACTGAAAAAACACATGATGGCTGCGTTTTGTTACGCAGGCGTGATCGCAGGAGCCCTGTTATTTTTCGTTACTGAGTCTTACATCGCCTGCAGCGTGCTCTTTATAGTTTCGAACATGAGTTTCGCGGCAGCTAACGTTTTTTACAACGCCTTTCTCATCGATATAACCACTGAAGACCAACGCGACAAAGTATCGAGCTACGGTTACGGCCTCGGGTATCTCAGTGGGTTTATAGTGCTGGTATTGAATCTACTGTTTTTGAATTACGCAGAAAGCGTATTCGGGATCGATACGGGAACCGCCGTTCGAATCTCATTTCTCGGTGCCTCCTTTTGGTGGGGGCTATTCGCGATCATTAGTTTCCGGCTGATTAAGACTCGAGTGCCGGATAAGGTAATCCCGCGCGAGACGAGTCTTATTACGGTCGGATTCTCGGAGGTGTGGCAAACATTAAAGGAACTGCGCAGACTCCGGTATACAATGCTCTTCCTAGTTGCCTACCTTTTCTACAACGACGGTATCCAGACCGTGATCCTCCAAGCATCAGTGTTTATTTCTTATGAGCTTTTCACATCGAAGGGCCTCCCGGCGGACAACGCATTTCTGATAACCATCTTCGGCGTCGCTCAGATCTCGGCATTCGCCGGAGCTCTTATTTTTGAGCGCATTTCCCGATTCCTGGGCGCAAAGCGGACGATAATGCTTTCCCTGGTTGTCTGGTGCGGCATCGTTATCTACGCCTACGGTTTTTTCGCGTCGAGGACGCAGGCTTACATCCTCGGCGCTTGCATTGGAATAGTTCTCGGGGCAGCACAAGCCCTTTCTCGGTCGCTCTACTCGCAAATGATCCCGAGGGGGCGAGAATCGTCATTCTTCGGGTTATACGAGATCTCAGAAAAGGGCACATCCTGGATGGGACAGTTGATGTTCACGATAATCGTCGGCGCAACCGGTTCGTTTCGACAGGCGATCCTCGGCCTAATATTTTTCTTTATCGTCGGAAGCATAGTGCTCCTTTTTACAGATACGGCGAAGGCGATACATGAGGCTGGAAATATGACGCCGGAAGAGGCGCGGTCTGGCTGACTTGGCTATAATGAATCGTGATCGAAAATTCGGAAGACAGGATAGTCACTATTTTCGGCGGCTCGAAGTGCGGACCGAACTCCGAAGAGTATCGTGAGGCCCGCGAGATCGGTTCGCGCCTTGCTCAATCGGGGTTTACGATCTGTACGGGTGGCTACCTCGGTGTGATGGAGGCGGCTTCGCTCGGTGCCCGTGAGGCCGGTGGACGTGTGTTCGGCATTGTCATGAACCAGTTCAAGACCGAACCTAACCGTTACCTCACAGACAAAGTAGCAACCGACCATTTCTATGACCGACTCCAGAATCTGATTACCCGGTCCGTCGGATTTGTGGCTCTCCGAGGTGGAATGGGAACCGTGACCGAAGTGTCGCTGGTATGGAACAAGCTCCAGACCCGCGTGCTTGACCGCCGCCCTCTTGTGCTTGTGGGCGATTGCTGGCGCGATGTGGTCGACGCTTGGAAAAAGTTCCTCGTTGTGTCGGACGACGACGTCGCATACCTCGACTTTGCTACGGATGCCGAGCACGCGGCAAATATCATCATCGAAAAATCCAAGGGAGTTGTGATTCACCCCAGTTAACTATGAATTGTTCAAAGTGCAATGCCCCTTTGCTGCCGAACGCTAAATTTTGCGGCGCGTGCGGTACGACGCAGCTTCCTGCGTCTCCACCCGCAGGAGCGGCTCCTCCACAACAGGCACCACCGGCCCCCATGCCGCGACCCGCTCAACCGCCGGGCTCAGGTGGTGCATTCCACTTCGACGTCGACGGGCGCGGCCAGGGACGCGGTTACACATGGGAGATCGAGCATCAAGGAGCGTTCGCCCTTGCGGTCGTAAAACTTCAGCCGGAGCAGGCGATCCACGCGGAGGCTGGTGCAATGGTATCGATGTCAGCCAATGTTGATCTCCATTCCGAAATGAAGGGCGGTGTCTTCGGCGCTTTAAAACGAGCAGTTGGCGGTGAGTCTGCCTTTGTCTCTACGTTTACGGCGAAGGGCGCTCCGGGCGAAGTTACTTTCGCACCCGGTGCACCGGGCGACGTAGCCGGGATCGAGATGCAGGGACAAACTTTTATGGTTCAGTCGAGCTCGTATCTTGCAGGCGATCTGTCGCTCGAGGTCGATACAAAATTCGGAGGGGCAAAGTCGTTCTTCGGCGGCGAAGGTCTGTTCGTCCTGCAGGTCAGCGGAACGGGTTTGCTCCTGGTTTCATCCTTCGGATCGATCCACCGAAAGACCCTGCGGCAGGGTGAGCAATATGTAGTCGATACCGGCCACCTGGTGGCGTGGGAAGGTCACATGCAGTACAGCCTTCGGAAGGCAGCGAAGAGCGGTTTCTTTCGAAGCTTCCTGAGCGGAGAAGGTATGGTCGCCGAGTTTACCGGACCCGGTGAGATACTTATCCAAACGCGTAACCTCGCAGCTTTCGCCGGCCTGCTCCGTCCATTTTTCCCATCGCAAGGCAGCGGTGGCGGAGGATTCAGCATGGGGAACTAGGTCCCCGGAAACTCTCTTCAATAAACTCCTAATGGACGTGCTCGATTCGAAAATCCCACGAGACGCGGGCCGCGACGGCGGAGAGATCCGACTGAATGCTCGCGCCATGTCGCGCGGCGTCGCCATCGGACACGTCGTCTGCTTGCACGGAAATACCCGCCAGTTCTTTCGTATTGATATTGATGACTCGGCAGTTGAACATGAAGTAAGACGTACTCGTGCGGCGTTCAGGCTGGCGCGCCGACAGCTTACGCGGCTCCGAACCGAAGTCCCGGTTGGTGTCTCTTCGGTGCCGGGGATCTTCGATGCACAGCGGGCAATGATTGAGGATTCGTCACTGCTTGCCAAGGTCGAAGCGGTGATCGTTGCACAGAAAGTGAACGCTGAATGGGCGGTTAAGGTGATCACCGACGTGTATATATCCAAGTACAAAGCGATCCCCGACGAACACCTGCGCGAACGATACATCGACATCGAAGACGTGGCAGAGCGGATACTCAATTCACTTGCCGGAGGAGAGAAGAGCGCTCCGCTGGCAAAGGATTCAATCATCGTTGCAACCGAGTTGATGCCGTCGACACTGGCCGAGCAGAGCGGCAGTCATCCGACCGCTGTCATCACCGAGCACGGAGGTTGGACGTCGCATACTTTTATCCTCGCGCGCGAGCTGAACCTGCCCGCCGTAACGGGCGTCCGCAAAATACTTCGGCGAGTCGACACCGGCGACGCGGCAATCGTCGACGGCTACAATGGTCGCGTCATTCTCAATCCGACCCAAGCTACTCTCGAGCAGTACCGCCTCCCAGCCGCGGAATTCCAGCAAGCGAATTACAATGAGGTCTCGATAACCGATGCAAATCCGGAGACACTTGACGGGCGCGAAATAACACTTCGAGTTAACGTCGATCTGCCGGAGATATACAAAAAGGCGAAACGGCTTGGGGCGCGGGG
This sequence comes from Pyrinomonadaceae bacterium, assembly GCA_046595575.1. Classification (GTDB taxonomy): domain Bacteria; phylum Acidobacteriota; class Blastocatellia; order Pyrinomonadales; family Pyrinomonadaceae; genus OLB17. Next base: position 4,895 of record JBKJOR010000156.1, read on the forward strand.
AATAGGGCTCTACCGGTCCGAGTTCCTCTTCAATCGCTTCAATGGCTTTCCAACCGAGAACCAGCAGCATGATGCGTACCGGGAGATAGCAGAGTTTGCCGGAGCCGATGGCGTTAAGATCCGAACATTCGATATCGGACCGGAACAGGTCTACGGTCAGAGTCATGGACGCGAGAAAAATCCGGCCCTCGGCCTGCGTGCGATAAGGCTCGGGCTTGCTAACGATCGACAACTGCGGACGCAACTTCGGGCTCTGCTGCGAGCGTCACTTAACACTCATATCGACCTCGTCATACCAATGGTCTCGGGCGTCGACGAAATCATCGAAGTTCGTTCGTTGCTCGAACAGGAATCCGCCGAGCTCGCCTCGAAGGGAGTCGCATTCGGATCCCCGCGGATCGGAGCAATGATCGAAGTGCCGTCGGCGGTGTTCATGATCGACGAAATCCTCGAGCAGACGGACGTCGTGTGTCTGGGTACGAATGACCTAGTTCAGTATCTACTCGCCGCCGACCGCGACAACGAATCAGTGGCGGGCTGGTTTCGAAGCTTACATCCAAGCGTCCTGAGGGCGATCGCACGGGTGACCGCTGCCGCTAAACGGGCAGGTAAGCCGTTAACGGTCTGCGGCGAGATGGCCGGCTCGCCTTTTTATATACCGCTTCTCGTCGGTCTCGGGGTTACCGAGTTGAGCATGAATGTAAATTCGGTACTGCGTGTCCGAAAGGTCGTCTCGGGGCTGGCTTATGCCGAAGCATCGGAACTTTGTCGCGAGGCCGAAAAATGCCGGTCGGCGGATGAGATCGAAGTCGTGCTCGAGCGGTTTATTGCTGAGAAATGGTCACATC
>JBKJOR010000159.1:0-9544 GCA_046595575.1 Pyrinomonadaceae bacterium
ATCTGCCAAAACGCAGCTTCGACAAACGGCTCATCGCCGTGCCGTTGCTGCTCGCCATCATTGTACTTGCCGGATTTTTGGGCTACCGATACCTTGGTTCAAACCAGATCGAATCGATCGCTGTGATGCCGTTTGTCAACGAAAGCGGAAATGCTGATGTCGAATATCTTTCGGATGGTATGACCGAAACACTTATTAAGAGCCTGTCGCAAGTGCCAAATTTGGCGGTAAAATCGAGAAGCACGGTTTTTTATTACAAGGGCAAGGAGACTTCGCCGAAGAAGATAGGTGAGGAATTGGGTGTGCAGGCCGTTTTGTTAGGCAGAGTCGGCGGGCGTGGTGACGATCTGAAATTGAGCCTCGAACTCGTCGATACGCAGACTCAAGATGTCATTTGGACGGAGCAATACGACCGCAAGCAATCCGACCTCGTTTCGCTGCAAAGCGAGATAGCAAAGGATGTTTCGACTAAACTAAAAATAAAACTTTCGGGTGCTGACGAAGCAAAAGTAACCAAAACCTCCACTGCGGATCCCGAAGCGTACCAAGCGTATTTGAAAGGCCGTTATTACTGGAACCGCCGAACCGCGGAAAACATTAAGAAAGCCATTGAGCAATTCAAAGACGCGATCGACCGCGATGCGAATTACGCGCTCGCTTATGCCGGCCTGGCTGACTGCTACATCGTCTTGCCTCAATACGCAGGAACTCCGGCAAGCGAAACGTTGCCGAAGGCCATGGCTTACGCAGAACGTGCTATAAGCATTGACCCGCAATTAGCTGAACCGCACGCGTCGCTGGGACAGGTGTATAAACAATCGTGGAGATGGGAGGAAGCAGAGCGAGAATACACGCGCGCGATCGAGCTCAATCCAAATTACGCAACGACTTATCATTGGTATTCCCTTTATCTAAAGGACCGGGGAAAGTTTGATGAATCGGCCGTGATTATCAAGCGGGCAAAGGAACTCGACCCACTCTCGAGCGTCATTAGCATCAATATCGCCGAAATGTATCAATGGCAGAATGATCATAAAGCGAGCGTCGACAGCGCACTCAGAATACTCGAACTCGATCCAAATTACGCGGATGCCTACAGGGTCATGGGCCTGTCATATCTAAAACTGGGACACCAGTCTGAGGCGCTCGAAAATCTGCAAAAGGCTGTTGAATTCAGCGATAGGGCGGCCTTTACTCTCGGGGATCTGGGTTATGGATACGGTGTTACGGGAAACCGGGCCCAGGCAAACGCTATCGTCAAAGAGTTGGAAGAAAAGTATGAGAGCCGGGAATCAAGCGGACAATTCGTCGCGGCCGTCTACGCGGGCCTCGGCGAAAAAGAGAAAGCACTTGAATGGTTTGAAAAAGATTTTCAGAGCAAAGCGGCGTTAACCGAGATCAGATGGGCAATCGCCTTCGAATCGCTTCGCGACGACCCGCGATTCAAGGATCTGCTGAGACGGATGAATCTGCCGGAATAGAACACGTATGAAGAGATGCCCGAAGTGTGGCCGCGAATATGATCTACGCATGAGCTTTTGTCTGGATGATGGAGCGGACGGACGCCGACCTGACGGAAGCTGAGACCTAACTTTGTCAGTGAGGCCCGTGAAGAGATGCTGAAACAGGTCAGGGCCGAGATTGCCGATCATCTCATCGAAGGACTCCGCAAAGCCGGACTCGAGATACCAGATTAAAAATACGATTATGAAACGTTGCCCTGAATGCAGGCGAGATTATTACGACGATACGCTGCTGTATTGTCTCGATGACGGCTCGGCGCTTCTACAGGGCTCCGCGAGCGTAGGTCAAACGATGTCGGACGAACCGGCGACGGCGATTCTGTCGGCCGGCCCCGACGCCGTCGAACATGAACAGCGAATAAAATTCTGCACGACTTCGGACGGGTTTCGTGTCGCATATTCGTTAATCGGCAGCGGCCCACTTCTGGTACGCGTACTTGGACACTTCACGCATCTCGAGATCGAATGGGAATGGCCCGACCTCAGATTTTTCTGGGAACGTCTGGCTGAGCGATTCACTGTTCTGCGATACGACGGCCGGGGCGTCGGTTTGTCCGACCCTTTCGCGGGCGAGTTTACCGAGGATACGAGACAACGGGATCTCGCCGCCGTGCTCTCAGCGGTAGAAGCCGAAAGCTCGATACTTCTGGGCATATCGGAAGGCGGCTGGACTGCTGCGGATTATGCTAACCGGCATCCAGGCCGGATCGACCGCCTGATCCTATACGGTTCGTACCGGCGCGGCGCTCGTGCCAGGCCGGAATACGACTTGGAGGAAGAGAATGCCATGGTCACGCTGATCCGAAAGGGTTGGGGACGTGATTCCCCCGCAATGCGGCAGCTCTTTACAAGCCATTTTTTTCGCCCTGATGCCGATCCCAAGCTGATCGCTCACTTCAATGAACTGCAGCGGGCGTCAGCCGATCCGGAAACCGCCGCGCGGTACTATGACTCGCTTCGAAGCCGTGGAGACGGAGGTGAAATATTCGCTCAGGTCGACGTACCGACGATTGTAATTCACTGCCAGGAAGACCTTGCTGTAAGTGCCGATGAGGGCCGTCTGCTCGCCTCGATCATTCCGGGAGCCCAGCTCGTGCTGCTGCCGAGCGGGACCCATTACTTTCCGACGGATCGCGAGGTCGTCAATAAGGTGGTCGGGGCTATTTATCGGTTTGTCGCGGATTAGAGTTATTTATGCCGACGAGACGTGGAGCTTCCGTCTCGACGATGGCCTGTGGTTGGTTGGCGAAGGGGAACATGCGGCGACGGCGATCTTACGGGAGCCCAGCACAATCAAGACGGATTTCGGAATCCCGCGGCGACCCTCGTACACATTCGCGGCCGGCGACTAAACATTTCTATGACCGAAACAATCCAACACGAAGACGGACGCGTTGAGCTGAGGGAAGACGCGTTACGCGAGATCGAGAGATCCGCGCTCTACAACAAAGATCTGGCGCCGGTGCCGGTCGCGCAGCGAAACTGGACGACGTACAACTATGCGGCGCTCTGGATCTCGATGGCGCACTGCATACCAACTTACATGATGGCGTCCGGGTTGATATCGGCGGGCATGAACTGGTGGCAGGCGCTGATCACGATCCTTCTTGGAAACGTGATAGTTCTCGCACCCATCCTGCTCAACTCACATCCGGGAACAAAGTACGGAATTCCGTTTCCTGTTTTCGCTCGTGCGGCGTATGGAACGGTAGGCTCGAATCTCCCTGCCTTGATGCGTGCACTGGTCGCGTGCGGCTGGTTCGGTATCCAGACGTGGATCGGCGGACAGGCGATACATATCTTTTTCGCGGCATTCATTCCCGGCTGGAACACGATGCTGGGGTCGGCGATCGGTGGACACACGCCGACCGAATGGCTCTCGTTCCTGATCTTCTGGGCGATGAATATTTTCATCATCTATCGCGGGATGAATTTGCTGCGGCATTTCGAGAATTGGGCCGCACCGTTCGTGCTCGTGATGACCGCGGTGCTGCTTGGATGGATCCTCTATCAAGCGGGCGGCGTCGGCTTCCTTCTGAACGAACCCGGGAAATTCCGGACATTCGGCGAGTTCTTTCCGATCTTTATTCCATCGCTTACGGCGATGATCGGATTCTGGGCGACTCTCAGCCTGAACATGCCGGACTTCACGCGATTTGGAAAGAGCCAGCGCGAGCAGGTCATCGGACAGACTGTCGCGTTGCCTACGACGATGGTCGTATTCGCGGCGATGGGAATTCTAATCACCTCGGCGGCAGTAATTGTATTCCCGAACGCAGACGCCGCGGAGATGTGGGATCCGGTCAAGCTCGTCGGCCAGTTCTCGCAGCCGCTCGTGGTCGCGGTCGCCATGTTCACTATCGTAGTTGCCACGTTGTCGGTAAACATCGCGGCAAACGTCGTCTCGCCGGCCAACGATTTCGCGAATGCTTTTCCGCGTTGGATCTCTTTCCGAACCGGCGGGTTGATCACCGGCATCGTCGGAATTCTTATGATGCCGTGGAAACTACTTGCCGATCCCAGCGGTTACATTTTCTCGTGGCTGCTCGGATACTCTGGCGGACTCGGTTCAATTGCGGGTGTATTGATCGCCGACTATTGGATCATTCGAAAAAGGGAACTGAAACTCGGCGATCTCTATCGCACGACGGGCGAGTACGCAGGATGGAATTGGCGGGCGGTCGTCGCCACGCTTCTGGGTTGCTTTTTCGCTTGGATTGGCCTGATAATTCCAACACTTCGACCGCTGTACGATTACGCTTGGTTTGTTGGTTTTGGTGTCGCGTTCGTCGTGCACTGGGGATTGATGAAGTTTTCACCGCCGAGACGCAGAGACGCGAAGGCGGATATTTAATAAACTCGATTCGCAAGCTCATTCGCGCCTCACATTTATGTCTCGGCGTCTCTGCGTCTCGGCGGTAAATTCACTCTATGCCACGAATAATCAAAGCGGGTCTCATACAAGCCCATAACCAGGAAGCAGCGGACTCGCCGATCGAGACGATCAAGAAAGCGAACATTGATCATCAGATGAAGTTTGTCGAGGATGCGGCGAAGCAGGGCGTCCAGATGCTCTGCTTTCAGGAGATCTTTACGACGCCGTATTTTTGCGCCGAGCAGCAGACGCGCTGGTACGACGCCGTCGAGAAAATCCCGGATGGACCGACTGTGAAACTGATGCAGGAAGTTGCGAAGCAGTACGGGATGGTTCTCGTCGTCCCGATCTACGAGGAAGAACAAACAGGTATCTACTACAACAGCGCTGCGGTGATCGACGCGGACGGAAAGTATCTTGGCAAATATCGCAAGACGCATATCCCGCACGTCGCTCCCGGCTTCTGGGAAAAGTTTTATTTCCGTCCGGGCAATCTCGGCTATCCGTGTTTCGATACCGCGTTCGGCCGGATCGGTGTTTACATCTGTTATGACCGGCACTTCCCGGAGGGAGCGAGATGTCTCGGATTGAACGGGGCTGAGATCATCTTCAACCCGTCCGCTACCGTTGCCGGCTTGAGCGAGTATCTCTGGAAGCTCGAGCAGCCAGCGCACGCCGTCGCGAACGGATACTTTGTCGGAGCGATCAATCGGGTCGGAACCGAGGCTCCGTGGAACATCGGAGAGTTCTATGGACAAAGTTATTTCTGCGATCCGCGCGGGCAGATCATTGCGGAGGCGTCACGTGATCAAGACGAACTGGTAGTCGCGGAACTGGACATGGACATGATCCGCGAAGTCCGTAATACGTGGCAGTTTTTCCGAGACCGCCGACCCGACGCATACGGTTCGATCGTGGCTGACTGATTGAAGGAGGGAAGTATTCATGCGAAATTTTCTGATAGGCTTCGTATCACTTTGTCTATTTACCGCCGCCGGTTGCGGAAAAGGCACTCCGTACTATAAGGACGCTCAGTCTCAGGCGACGCCAGAGCCAACAGTCACGCCAAAGCCGTACGAGGGTAAGGCATTCATGGGACCGGTGGAGGCGGAATTAACCAAAGTGCCGGGCACGGTAAAGCTCTCTGGCGATGGCTATATCAAAGGCAAGACGGCACGCTTCTATCAGTCAATAGATCGCGAAAGCAAAGACAAGAAAGACAAGCCTTCGTGGACGTACGACACGAACCTCGATGCGGTTCAAAGGGCGTTTACTCCGTCCGACGTTGAGACCGTCGTTCTGCAGAAGTGTGTCGAGGTGCAAATGGGCATGTTCCAGCAGGACATCGGCATCGCGAAGATTGGTGAGAAAGTTCCGGCTTTCGGGTGGAAATGTGATGTCACGGTGATCGATAAGACTATACCTGCTGTTGTCGGTCGGAAGAGCTTCGCCACTGAGATAAAAGAGTCTGAGACTGTGAGAGAAGGAGCTAAAGAGATAAAGAGGTCGCCACCGCTTGTCGAGATCAATAACTATCTCAAAGGCTTGCCGAAAAAATAAGCATCCGTAATCCATATGCCAATATACGTCAACAAAGACAATCAACAGTCCGGGCCTTACGAGGACCACGTCGTCATTGAACAACTCCGCGGCGGACAACTTTCGCCGACGGATCTCGGAATCAGGCAGGGTGAATCGGCGTGGCAGAAACTCGGCGATATGTTTCCGGGGATCGCCTCCGCTTCGACTGCGGAACCGACTGTCGGAGCAAAGGCAGCGTATGTAAGTGACGTCACCACGTCCGCCGTTCCGATGCCGAAAAAGGGCGGCTGCTTGAAAGGCGGGTTGATCGGGACTGGCGTGATCCTGCTGTTGCTCGGTATCGCGCTTGCTGCCGGTAGCCGGTTCATTCCAAGCACGTCCTGCGACCTTGCAAAGGCGGATGAAGAAAGGATCGATAAACTGGAAAGGGACATCGAGAAGGCGAAGAGTGATTTCAAATACGACCGAATCGGGCCGTTGGCCATGGAGCTTAAGGAGGCGACGGCGGGATATGAGGTCTCGGATAGATATTGCGAGAACGATAAGTCTCGCGACAATATGATCGGCATCGCTGGAGCGGTGATCGCAGTTCTCGGCCTCCTGATGGCAGTCGTTGGTCTATTTGTCGGACGCAGGAAATAGTTGGCCAGCATTATGCCCAAGAATTTTTGCACGCCGCTCGATATAACCCAGATCGAGCAGAATTTCTCGGATATCAATCCGGCGATGAGCCGTGCCGAGGCGCTCGTCGAGGCAAACCGTTGCCTTTATTGCTACGACGCACCTTGCATGCACGCCTGCCCGACGCACATCGACGTACCGGGATTTATCAAGAAGATCGCGAGCGGTAATTTGACGGGCTCGGCACGTGTGATCTTCGATGCAAATCCGATCGGCGCGACATGCGCCCGCGTGTGTCCGGTCGACGTACTGTGCGAAGGCGCGTGCGTCGAGAAAACCCTGCTGCAGAAGCCGATCGAGATCGGACGCTTGCAGAGGTACGCGACCGATCATGCGTTGTCATCGGAGAAGCCGGTTTTTACGAAGGGCGAATCGAACGGGAAGTCGGTCGGGATCATCGGCTCGGGACCCGCGGGACTTTCTTGTGCTTCGTATCTTGCGCGGCTTGGCTATGACGTGACGGTTTACGAACAGAAAGAAAAGCCGGGCGGTCTTGATACGTACGGGATGGCCGAATACAAAATGTCGCAAACCGTGTCTCTCGCCGAAACTGAACTCATCGCCAGGATGGGTGTGAAGTTTCTGCTGAATACTAAGGTTAGTTCAGAAAGTACCACCCCGGCCTCGCAAGGCCTCGGCCAAACCTCCTTAGACAAGGAGGGGAGTAGCGATCAAAATTCCCCTCCTGTCTTAGGAGGGGTGGCAGTCGCTTCGACTGACGGGGTGGTGACCGATCCTGGCCCCGTGCAGAACATCTCCTTCACCGATCTCGACCAGTGGCACGACGCCATTTTCCTCGGTGTCGGCCTCGGCGATACGAACAGGTTGAATGTTCCCGGCGAAGACCTTGAAGGTGTTTTCGACGCACTTCACTTTATCGAAAAGATAAAAACGCGGGACTGGCAGTCGGTTCCACTCGGAAAGACAGTCGCGGTGATCGGTGCAGGAAATACGGCGATCGATGCGGTGACGCAGGCGAAACGGCTTGGAGCAGATAAGGTAATGCTGGTATACCGCCGCACCGAAAAAGACGCGTCCGCTTATCAGTACGAGATAGAGCTGGCGAAAAAAGATGGCGTTGAGTTCGTATGGCAGGCGGCCCCGATCGGCGTTATATCTAGCGACGACAACCAGCGCGTGACAGCTTTGCAATGCGAAAAGACGGACGGCTCGATGCAGCTATTCGATATCCCGTGCGACATGGTCATCAAAGCCACTGGCCAGGTAAAAATGCGCTCATTCCTCGAAGATGTCGCCGGGGTTGCCGTCGATGAGAAGGGCCGGGTCGTCACCGACGGTCGCATGCAGACATCGAATGCAAAGATATTCGCAGGCGGTGACTGTGCAAACGGAGGAGCCGAAGCCGTCGACGCCGCCCAGATGGGCAAGCTCGCGGCGCAGGGAATTCACCAGGTACTGACTGGAGAAACGGTGAAGTTTGCAGGAATTATTTAGCCGCGGATTTTCGCGGATGACGCGGATCAGAACGATTCAAAAGGCGATGCAAAACTCCCAACTCAAACATCGCGAGTTGACCGATGAGATCATTGGCACCTTTTACGAGGTATACAATGAACTTGGTCACGGCTTCATAGAGTCCGTCTACGAAAATTCACTTGCGATAGCCCTGAGAGAAAAGGGCCATGAGGTTTTCCAGCAAGTTGATGTACCCGTCTGGTTCCGTGGAAATCAGGTGGGTGATTTCGATGCCGACATGTTGGTAAATCGGGCGGTGATTCTGGAACTCAAGTCAGCACGGGCAATCGACCCGGCTCATTTGGCGCAGCTCTTAAATTATCTGCGCGCAACTGAGATCGAGATTGGCCTACTTCTTAATTTCCGTCCGAGCCCGGAGTTCAAACGCCTAGCGTTTGATAATTCTCGCAAGCGACCGTCCGAACAAGAAGCCGGGATCTTGAAAGCATTGTTCGAAAAGTAGATTCTGATCCGCGTCATCCGCGAAAATCCGCGGCTAAAAACTCTTATGGCTGATCTAAACATCAACTTCGCAGGGATAAAATCTCCCAACCCGTTTTGGCTCGCGAGCGCTCCGCCGACGAATATGGGTTCGATGGTTGAGCGTGCGTTCGACGCCGGATGGGGCGGTGCCGTTTGGAAGACGCTTGGTGAGCCGATCACAAATGTTTCGTCGCGGCTTGCGTCCATCGACTATGGAGCTCTGCGCATGATCGGGCTCAACAACATCGAGTTGATCACCGATCGTCCCCTTGATGTAAATCTCAAAGAGATCTACGAGTGCAAAAAGAAATATCCCGACCATGCGGTGATCGTCTCCTTGATGGTTGAGTCGAAACGCGAAGCCTGGCATGAGATCGTAAAAAAATCTCAGGATACCGGTGCCGACGGATTCGAATTAAATTTCGGCTGTCCGCACGGCATGAGCGAGCGGGGAATGGGTGCGGCGATGGGACAGGTGCCGGAGTACACGTCCATGGTCACCGAATGGGTGAAAGAAGTTTCGACGCTGCCGGTGATCGTAAAGCTCACACCGAATGTAACGCACATCGTTCCGCCGGGTAGAGCGGCGCAGAAGGGGGGAGCGGATGCAGTTTCGTTGATCAACACCATCAACTCGGTAATGGGTGTCGATATCGACACGATGATCCCCTATCCGAATGTCAACGGAATGGCGGCGCACGGCGGATACTGCGGACCAGCCGTAAAGCCGATCGCACTCAACATGGTTTCGGAGCTCGCACGCGACGCGGACTTCAACATTCCGATCAGCGGCATCGGCGGGATCAACAACTGGCGCGACGCGGTCGAATTTCTTCTCCTCGGTGCAGGAAATGTTCAGGTTTGCACAGCGGTCATGCATTATGGCTATCGGATCGTCGAGGACATGATCGATGGGCTGAACAATTATCTCGACGAGAAAGGATTCGCGTCGGTGAATGACATC
>JBKJOR010000160.1:0-3168 GCA_046595575.1 Pyrinomonadaceae bacterium
GCGAATCTTAAAACCGGGCGGCTTTGTCGCGCTGATCTGGAACGAGCGGCAACTGGATACGACCGACTTCCTCAAGGGATACGAAAGGCTGCTGAAAAAATACGCGACAGATTACGACAGCGTGCGTCACGAGAACATCGATCAGGAGAGGCTCGGTGATTTTTTCGAGAGCGGATTTGAGGTGGCGACCTTCCCCAATGTGCAGGTCTTCGACTTCGAAGGTTTGCGCGGCCGTCTGCTTTCCTCGTCGTACATGCCGGCGGAGGACCACGCATCGTTTCCTGCCCTGGAAAAAGAGTTGAACGTGCTTTTTGCCAAGTACGCCGAAAGCGATAGAATCAAAGTTTTCTACGACACCAATATTTACTACAAGAAGTACTGAAGTATGGAAACAGCCACCGAAACCAGCCCCGAACAGCGCACCATCACGGTCGCGCACTCACCCGATTCAGATGACGCATTTATGTTTTACGGTCTCGCGACGAATAAGCTCGAGACCGATGGGATCAAGTTCGAGCACACGCTCAAAGACATTCAGACGTTGAATGAAGATGCCAAGATCGGCGTCTACGACGTGACCGCCATCTCATTTCACGCCTATGCGTACGTGTCCGACAAGTACGCCCTTTTGCCCCACGGCGCGAGCATCGGTGACAAATACGGCCCGATAGTCGTCGCAAACGAACCGAGGCGCGCCGACGAGATTGGTGACATGAAGATCGCCATACCTGGAGAACTGACAAGTGCGTTTCTCGCGTTGCGGTTATTCAATCCGAAATTTGAGTACGAGGTCTATCCGTTCGACGAGATCATTGGAGCTGTCCAAAAAGGTAAAGTCGATGCCGGCCTGTTGATCCACGAGGGCCAGCTCTTCTACAAGGAGCTCGGGCTCGCCAAGGTCCTCGATCTTGGCGAATGGTGGCACGAGAAAACCGGGTTGCCATTGCCGATGGGTGGCAACGTGATCAAGCGCGACTTGGGCGATAAACTTATGAAGCAGGTGTCGCGACACCTTCACCGGAGCATCATGTACTCGATGGAAAACCGCGAGGACGCGCTTTCGTACGCAATGCAGTTCGCACGCGATATGGCTCCGGAGGTCGCCGACCGCTTCGTCGCGATGTGGGTAAATGACCTCACGCTCGATTACGGCGAGCGCGGAAAAGAAGGCGTCCGTCGACTGCTCGAGGAAGGCTACAACGCGGGGATCATTCCGCATAGGGTCGACGTCGAGTTCGTAGACTAGGTAATTTTAACGTAGAGATCGCGGAGCTCGCGGGGAAGATGGATTCTTCTCTGCGTCTCCGCGATCTCTGCGTTTAAGGTCGGATGTAACCAAATCGCCACGCGAGGACACTCTATTATGGACGGCGGTGATAGGGCGGTTGTGATATGCTTTTCGCTCCCAAAGAGACGGCTCACCCGGCCCGGCCAATTAGTATGAGATGTTCTCGAAGCAATTCGATCCTGACTTGTATTTGGCTCGCAGCGCTTCTCCTTACGCCGCTCGAATTCCTAATTGCGCAGAAACCCGCAGGCTCGTCCGATCGCAATAAATATCAGCAAGCAATTAATCTTTTCAACGAGGCGAAACAGCTTGCCGGACGCGGAACCGATCCGCAAAAGCGGTCGGCGATACAGAAATTCCTCGCCGCGGCACATATCCTGAATAAGCTCGGACGCCGCGATGAAGAAGCCAACGCAGGCAACGCTGCCGCGACTGTTTACGACGAACTGCAGGAAGACGGCGAGGCGGTGCGACTGTTTCTTCAGGTTGCGGACATCCTTCACGAGACCGGTGACCGCCATAACCTGGCGATTACTCTTAGCCGAATCGGCTCAATATTCGCGGGCGGCGGCCGGAAAGCGAAAGCACTCGAGTATTTTAATGTCGGCCTGGCGATCCGCCGCGAGCTGAAGGACGAAGCGGGCGAAGCCAGCGTGCTCAACCATATCGGATCGGTTTACGACGCGCTTGGAGAGAGGCAAAACGCGACCGACAACTATAACCAGGCGCTCGCGATCCGAAAGAGGATCGGCGACAAGGAAGGCGAGATGATAACGCTCGGCAATTTGAGTGTCGTGTACATCTCGCTTGGTGAGAACCAAAAGGCGCTCTCGCTGCTTGATCAATCGATGAAGCTTGCCCGGGAGCTCGGCGATAAGGCGGGCGAGGCATCGGTCCTGCATAATATTGCGAGTGTCCATGACGCCCTCGGCGACAGCCGTCGAGCTCTTGAAATTTACAACCAGGCTCTCGAACTTGCACGGAGTGTCGGCGACAAGTCGATAGAAGGCAACACTCTAAACAATATCGGAACGATCTACGTCGCGATGGGAGATCCGAAGAAGGCTCTCCCTTACTTTGACCGCGCCGCCAACTTGCAGCTGGCTGAGAACAATCTGACCGGGACGATCGAAACGTTGATCAACTATGGTTTTGCCCACGCAGAACTGGGTGACAGGACGAAGGCCCTCGAAGTCTACAATCTCGCGCTTCCGCTGACGCGAAAGGCAGGTGACCGGTCTGCCGAGGCCGAGACACTGCACAATATCGGTTTCCTTTATGAGGGCATGGGGCAGCATCTCAAGGCCATCGACTATTACAATCAGGCTCTTCCGATAAGACAGATGATCTCGGACAAGCCCGGCGAAGCTCAAACACTCTCGAACATGATGGTTGATTGGTACGCGCTCGGTAATTTTCGCCTGGCCGCCCTGTACGGGAAGCAGGCGATAAACAAGTTCCAGGAACTGCGTTCGGCGATCCGCGGTCTCGATGCCGATGTTCGCAAACGATACCTGCGTACGATCGAGAGCACGTACCGTGACCTGGCCAACATCTTGATCGAACACGGGCGAATAGCCGAGGCCGAAGAGGTCCTCGCTATGCTGAAGGAGGAAGAGATCTTTGCGTTTCAGCGGCGCGATGACAAGGTCGCGCGAGAGTTGCTGCAGACCTCCACGCTCAACGAAAACGAACGCAATGCGATCGCCGGATACGAAAAGATCGCCGAGCAGATCACCGCCATTGCAAGTGAGTATGGCGATCTAAGCCGCGAGCGCCTCGAATATCCAGACGGCAAGTTTCCGAAGCAGGACCGCCTCGACGAGTTGGACCGAAAACGTGCGGACGCGATCTTCGCGTTCCAGAAATATCTCGATCAG
>JBKJOR010000182.1:0-7376 GCA_046595575.1 Pyrinomonadaceae bacterium
GTTTTCCGGTACGTTCCGAAATTCATTTCATCGATCAGTCCGTGCGCGGCTATCTCATCGGTCTGGCGTAGAACGAAGCCAGCCGCCTGGAGTTCGTCGTCCTCAACCCAAAATATGATCTTCCAAAACGATTCGGGTACACGCATTCCAGTGTGCAGTTCCGCCGCCGGCACGGTATCGGCCCGAAGCTCGTTGAAAAAGCGGTCGGTGCTTCGGAATATCGGGCCCGCGAAATACGACAACTTTTTCCCAAGTCCAGTTTCTTCGGACACGATGTCTTCCAGATCACCCCATTCCACGTTGTTAAAGTTAGCGATCATCGGCGTCGCATTAGGGATCGTAAACGAGTGCTCGTCTGATAGCTTCATCGCCGCTTTATCAACTCCCCAGACAGCATCCTCGCGCTTGAAGAGGTGACCGCGCTGCATCGCCGTGCTGAAGATCTCGTCGTCGGGCTGCAGGTCCTCATCCATCCGCGGATCGAAACTCCACTTCGGCCTCGTTGGGAGAGCTCCGTTACCTTGAACGCGCCATAGTTTGCGGCCGTCGATGTTGCCCGCGGCAAGGACCGGTGTCCGGCGCTCTTTGTTGATCCTAATGCTGTAGTTTGCGTATTTCAGCTCGGTCTTCGCGGAATCCTTTAGCGTAGCCAATTCGCTCTTTACCTCGCTCGTCATGCCCGGAAGCGATACGCGAAAATTCGTTCCGAGAAATGTCGGCTTGTAGCCCGGCGCCCCGTCGAACTTGGCGTTTGTTCGACGGATTATCTCTTCTGCTCCGCCCGCATCGAGAAAGGGAATTCCCGGGATGAGAATTGGGGAAGTTCGAATGCTGAGCGGCCCGTTAAGGGGATTTTGGGCGACGGCTCCAATTTTCTCGAGAGCTAAAGCGGCAGAGCGATTCTTCGGAGCGGCTTTTTCGAGAGAGCTGTAGATTCGACTCACGCGCGTACCTTCGTTTGTCAGATAACGAATGGACCCGCGCGAATCTCCTACCTTTGCCGGCGTACCGTCTAGCCGAATAACGATCCGCTTACCATTCGCGATCTGGGTCTCCGGGACGCCTCCGCGGTGTAAGGCAACGACGTACCATTGATCGCTGCAAACGGGTGAGCCCGACGAACCATTCAGCGTGTCCGTCCCGTAGAACAACGATGTCTCTTTCTTGTTCGGATCGACGGTGTCAGGTACTACTTCGAGAACATAGTTATCGCGAAGAGCGATCTTTTTCGAACCTCCTCCCGGATGCTGGATGATGTTCGCTGCTTCTCGCTGAGTGGGATCGAGTTTACCGGTTTGCTTGAAAAGGGGGAGATAGCCATATTGCGACAGCGGTACGCCGCCAGTCGTCTTGGGCGATACCGCGACGATGGCGTAGTCAAGTAATTCATCGTTGAAGAACAGGTGATCGGGTCGCAGACGAAATGCGTTGGCCTGAAGCGGATTACCATCCAAACCGTCCTCATCGTCAAAAATGATCGATGCTGCGGCCGCGTGATCGAGCGTCTTTAGCACGTGCCAGTTAGTTATAAGAACACCGGGAGCGACCATAAATCCCGTGGCCTCGCCCTCCTCCGTGATGGGGCTGTCCGTTATCCTTACTTTTCCTACGGCACGGGCCGCAAGAAGACCGATTTGAAGGAATCGGATAGGACGCAGATCGTTATCCCTCTGGAGGACCTCCGGCACCAGCCCTCCCACCAGTTCGAGCGGATCGGGCGGTAACATCTCCGGTGAAACGGTATCGATCGGGGACGGTTCGGGAGGACCAATTGCTACGCTCTCTGTCGGCGGCCCAGACACGGTTGCCGACTGCTGTACGTTCAGCAGGCGTTCCGCACCGGGGACAAATACCCGCCGATGCCGGTCCGCGACAATGAGTTTTTCCTTGATGGACTTTTTCGGGTTTTTCCTTACACGCGTGATCGCCTTTTTGTAATTGTCGAATCGTCCGGCCGCTTGTTGCAATTCTTCGAGGTCGATAGCCATTGGGAACTCCTTTCACTTTAGTTTCTAGACGGGTCGGGTCGAGCGTGCGAATGCTGATATGAGCGTCACTCAAATGAACGGCAATTTGATAACACGACGCCGGTTCTCTATTATTTTTGCCGTGAAGCTCTGGATCTCAAAGGACTCCGAAATATCCGTTCGCGAGCAGCTGATCGCCCAGATAACCCTCGGTATCGCGGCCGGTGACTTTCTCGTAGGCGAGAAACTGCCGAGCACGCGTGAGATCGCCCGCCGTTGCGGGGTCCACGCTAACACGGTCGGCACAGTTTATCGAAAACTCGTCGATTCACATCTACTAGAGTTCAGGAAGGGAAGTGGGTTTTACGTTGCGCAGACAACGGCCAAGGGAAATGGAGCCTCGAGGCGGCTCGACGATCTTATTGATACTTTTCTCGATGCCGGACGCGGAATCGGGTTTAGCAAAGGTGAAATTCTCGAGCGGTTGAATAACGATCGATTACCCATATATGCCGACACGATTCTCCTACTTGAGCCTGAAGCGGGCCTGGGCGATATTCTCATGCACGAACTAGCCGCGGAAACGATTCCAGTCGCCAGAATAACTCTCGAAGACCTGACATCGGGTCACCTGCCGGCAAGCGGCCTGTTGACGGCGATGTTAGATGAAAAGCACAAGATCGAGGAACATCTCAAAGCCGGTCAAAGATGCATTTATCTCAAAGGCCGCTCGGTCGCCGCGGCAATGTCCGATGAGCAACGGCCCCTGAAAGAAGACATCATCGCAGTCGTCTCCGGCTGGGACGGATTTCTAGCTTTCGCCCGAATAATGCTTCTTGCAGCGAAGATCGATCCTGGAAATCTGGTCGTCCGCTCCACGACAAGCGACGATTGGGATCGCATGACCAAGTTCGCATCTTTGATCATTTGTGATTCGTTAACCGCTGAACGATTCAACGGCCGCAAGGGCGTACGCATTTTCCGAATTGTCTCAGACCAATCGATCGATGAGCTGCGGACTGAGCTGCGACGAAGCTCGCCGTCTTGAATCGCTACACGCCTCTGACTGATAAGTAGACTAGCTCGCTTTACTCGCCCGTTTCACGGGTGGGCACGGCACTTGCCGACTGATTCTGGTAAATATAAGGAGCACGACTATGACAAATGAGCAGCGGGAACCTAATCCCGACGTTAACTCTTACAATCCCGATATCGATCCGGGCGAGAATACCGACCAGGACGATGAAGTCCCTGTCCCGCCCGACACGACCCCACCGGTCTCGATCGAGGAACCCCCCGGGCACGATGGTCCACCGGTCGGTGATGTTGACGACAGTCCAAAACAAATAGCGTGACTGAACCAGGGTGAGCTTGACACACTCAGCATCTGTAACTACACTTGTTACAGTTATGGCGGCGAACAGTCAATTTTCAATGGCGGTACATGTGTTGTCGATGCTCGCGCGATCGAAGGACGAGAATTTGAAGTCCGACTTTCTTGCGTGCAGCGTCAACACGAACGCCGTCGTTATCCGCCGACTGCTGGGACAGCTCCATCAGGCAAACTTGGTAACGTCGCAGACAGGAGCGAGCGGCGGGTCCAGGCTCTCGCGTTGTCCGAAGGAGATTAATTTGTCGGAGATCTATAAGGCAGTGAATTGCGGTGGGGTTTTTGCCCTCCACACCAAGTCTCCCAGTAGAGATTGCCCGGTTGGGAAAAACATTGAGGCGGTGCTCAGCTGCCTGCAGCGAGAGATAGATAAAGGGATCGAAGAGACGTTATCGCGGTACACACTGCAAAACGTGTTCGAGATGGTCGAGCAAGGGAAGGCTTAATTTTTTTAAGGTGATTTGTATCAACAAGGGTTACAAACAGTTTTGTCGGACCAGGGAAGGTATCCATGTCGAGTAAATTCAGACAGTTTTCGAAAGTATCGGCCGGTGTTCTGCACTTCACATCGGGGATGGCACGATTTTACCCGTGGTTCCTGAGGCTCAGCATGCTGCTCCAGCGATTTGTTCAATAACACGTCTTTGTTTGCGTGCCGAGTCGACCAGCTATTATCTTTGAGGAGAATTATGAAAGCACTTATTTTGACTGCCATCATTGGTCTATCCGTCTTCCTTACGGCGTGCGAAGATCCTGCCGCAAACAAGACCAGAGCCGTGATGTCGAACGCATCTACACCCGCCGGGTGCACACAAACGCCCGCTACGGCTAACAAGGGCGAGGATCTGCCAGTGACTCCGCAGACGTCAAAGGTCCTCTTCACCGGATCGAAGGTTACCGGCAAGCATGAGGGTGGCTTTAATGAGTTCTCGGGCTCGATCGCATTGGTGAACGCCAATCCGGTGGAAAGCAGCGTAAAGGTTGATATCGCGACTGCTTCGGTTTTTTCGGACGCTGACGGTCTGACAAAGCATCTGCAGACCGGAGATTTCTTTGAGGTTGAGAAATTCCCGAAGGCGTCCTTTGCGTCGACTAAGATCGTGGCGGACAGCTCAAAAGGACCGAATGGCTATACAGTCACTGGCGACCTTGAATTTCGCGGTATTCGCAAGTCAGTTACCTTTCCGGCAACGATAACGGTCTTGCCTGCAGAGGTTACTGTCGAGTCGGAGTTCTCGGTCAATCGAAAGGATTTCGGCATCCTTTATCCAGGAAAGGCGGATGACCTGATCCGCGACGATGTGGTTATCAAGTTGGATCTGAAAGCGTCCAGGGTTGCGGCCCTTCCCGCGAAGCCGCAGCAGTGAAACGTATACCTAACGGTTTTTTACTATGCCCGGATTCCGGTTGTATATATGAAAGCATACGAAGTCCAACAGTTCGGTATCGAAAAACTCGCGCTTGTCGAGCGTGATGAACCGCAACCCATCACCGGCGAAGTGCTTGTGAAATTTCATGCTACATCGCTTAACTATCGTGACCTGATGGTGGTCACCGGCACGTATAATCCCCGGATGAGAATGCCCGCGGTACCGCTTTCGGACGGAGCCGGTGAAGTGGCGGAAGTTGGGGATGGTGTTACGAAATGGAAAGTTGGCGACCGTGTGATGCCGATCTTCGCGCAGCGTTGGCTAGATGGTGACACGACCGAAGAAAAGCGGCGAACCTCGTTAGGCGCGGGATCGCAATGGGACGGCGTTCTTAGAGAGTTCGCCACCTTTGATGAGGAAGGTCTAGTTCGCATCCCGGAGCACCTTTCATACGAGGCGGCGGCGACGCTGCCATGCGCGGCTCTGACCGCCTGGCATGCCCTTGCGGTGTCGGGCGATCTTAAACCCGGGCAGTCGGTTCTCACGCTTGGTACCGGAGGCGTTTCCGTCTTTGCCTTGCAGCTCGCAAAGATCTTCGGTGCTCGGGTTATCGCAACAACCGGCAGCGAGGAGAAGATCGAAAGGTTACAAAGTCTCGGGGCTGACGAAGTCATCAATTATAAAAGTCGCGAAGACTGGGATACGGCAGTCCTCGAACTAACGGGGAAAAATGGTGTGGATCATGTGATCGAGGTAGGCGGGTCAGGCACTCTCGCGAAGTCTTTGAACTCCGTCAGACTGGGAGGCCACGTTGCCATGATCGGTGCCTTATCCGGGCCCGGAGATTTCGATCCCATCACTGTCTTCATGAAAGCGGTGAAGCTGCAGGGAATTTTCACCGGCTCACGAACCATGTTCGAGGAAATGCTGAAGGCGATCAATATAAATAAACTTGAGCCTGTCATCGACCGTGTGTTCGAGTTCGAACAGGCCCGAGAAGCTTTATCCTATATGCAGAGCGGAGCGCATTTTGGAAAGGTCGCAATTCGGATCTGATGGGTGTGATCGATTAGTTTTGACAACTTCCATCCCTTAAGGCGAGACAGGTGGAGCGCGTTGCTCGCCAATGGCGGAATTTGATAAGGAATAGATGAAGGAATTTTTGAGACCAACGGAATTTCTCGATAGCGATCACCCGGACGTTCGGGAATTCGCCGTCCGGAATACTGCCAAGGCAGAATCCGATCGCGATAAAGCGGTGGCGCTTTACTACGCTGTCCGCGACGGTTTTCAATATGATCCGTACGTTCTCGATCTGCGACGCGACTCGCTTAAAGCAAGCAAGCTGCTAGCGAAAACTCGCGGATATTGCGTCGAAAAAGCCGTGCTACTTGCGGCGGCCGCTCGTTCGGTCGGCATTCCGTCGAGGTTAAGCTTTTACATTGTGAGAAATCACATTGCGACCGAACGCTTAGCCAAAGCGCTTGAGAAAGATTATCTGGTCTTTCACGGTGCGGCAGAGATGTACCTTGACGGAAAGTGGTTGAAGACCACGCCGGCATTTAATAAACGGCTGTGCGATTTTCTCGGCGTGGAGCCTATTGAGTTCGACGGAACCGCAGACGCGATATTTCAGGAGTTCGACCGCAAGGGAAATGTGTTTATGGAGTATCTGCATGACTACGGAGCGTTTGACGATATGCCTTATCAGATGTTTCTCGACGAACTTGATAAGCACTATCCACATCTGACTCAAAACCCAAGGTTCGTTACGGAAGGTCTGGTCTACGACTTTCGGAAGTAAACTGAGTAATTATTACGCGTTAGTAAGAGGAGATAAAATATGGCAGAACGAAAGGCGAAAGCCGAATGGAATGGAAGTCTAAAGGAAGGAGCAGGAAAGATCGCGCTTGGCAGCGGATTGTTCGAGGGAGCTTTTTCATTTTCGACGCGGATGGAAGATGAGCCGGGAACCAACCCCGAAGAACTTCTCGGTGCATCCTTGGCCGGATGTTATGCGATGGCTTTGAACGCTACCCTTGAAAAGGAAGGTAAGCCTGCTCGGGCTGTGCGAACTGAGGCAAAGGTTTATCTCGGCAAAGATGACGCAGGTTTTAAGATCAATCGAATCGATCTTCAAGCCGAGGCCGAAGTCGACGGAATCGAAGATGCTGATTTTCAGGCCATCGCCGAAAACGTCAAAAATTCCTGTCCGATAAGCAAGGCTCTCGAAGCGGTGCCGATCAACCTGACTGCGACGCTGGCTCGTGCGCAGAATGCTTGATCACGTCAGGACGCAGACGATTGAGCGAGCTTCATGTTTTAACTTAGCGATTTGCGCTCCGATAACGGTTCGCTATAATTTTGGTTGTAATACATAGGAGATTCATATGGCGGCATTTGCTAAAGATGTAACGGATACTAATTTTGAAAAGGATGTTCTTGGCTCGGAAAAGCCGGTCCTCGTGGATTTTTGGGCGGAATGGTGCGGCCCCTGTCGCATGATCGCACCGTCTGTCGAGGCCGTGGCCGAAGAATATGGTGAAAAGGCCGGATTCTTCAAGATGAACGTCGACGAGAACATGAACGTGCCGCAGCGGTATGGAATCCGCGGGATCCCGACGCTTATCCTTTTCAAGGGCGGCCAGG
>JBKJOR010000033.1:0-5337 GCA_046595575.1 Pyrinomonadaceae bacterium
AAGCTCTACTGCTCGATCGTAGTCGGCAAGGGCCCGACCATTATCCTTGAGTGTGAAATAGGTAAACGCCCGATTATGGTACGCATACGGATCCATAGCATCCAGCCTTATCGCCGCGTCGAAGTCGCGTATCGCGAGCTCGGATTTATCGATCGCAGCGTACGCACGACCTCGGTTGACGAACGCTTCGACGAAGTCAGGTCTGAGGGTGATAGCGGTTGTGTGGTCCTTTATCGCCAGTTGATAGATCTTTTTTTCGAAATAAGCCTCACCGCGGTTGTCATAACCGTCCGCATCTTTCGGTTTCAGCGAGATGTATTTTGAATAGTCCTTGATAGCCAGGTCATTCTCAGATTTCTCAAATCGGACGAGGCCACGGTTAAAATACAAATGAGCATCGTTCGGCGCGAGGCTGATTGCCTGGTCGTAATCTTTAAGGGCTAGAC
The DNA here is from genome assembly GCA_046595575.1 of Pyrinomonadaceae bacterium. Taxonomy (GTDB): domain Bacteria; phylum Acidobacteriota; class Blastocatellia; order Pyrinomonadales; family Pyrinomonadaceae; genus OLB17. The sequence goes on from JBKJOR010000033.1 coordinate 447, forward strand.
CAAAGTCTCCCTTTCTCCAATAAGAAATTCCACGATTCCCGTATCCGATGGCGTCCTTCGGGTCGAGTTTTATCGACTCAGTGTAATCAGCGATCGCTCCATCGAAGTCCCGTAATTCATGGCGGGCAACGCCTCGATTCACCAGGACAGCGGAGTCATTGGGATGAGCAGCGAGGGCTCGATCGTAGTTTGCGATCTGACAGGCGTAGTCCTCTTTCGGGCATTTATCAGCCAGCGCAGAAAAGCTGTCGCATATGCGTTCGCGGATGGCGCTAACCAGAGCGTCGGTCGCCCCGGCGTCGCGCAATGCACGCTCAGAAGCAGCGTTAATTTCGAAAGCCACGCCCCGCTCGCTTATCCGTTTGATCAGAACAAGGTTGGTTGTCGGAAGTCCGGCCTTGCTCCCGGAGAGAGCAGCGGTTATGTCAGCGAGGATCATTGCTTCCTGGGCCGCCGCCGCGGAACTAAGTACTCCAACAAAGAAAACAATAACCGCGAAGCCGTTCAAACGATTCGTAGTGTAATTCATATTTACGGGAGCCGGGAGGCTGGAGGTCACGGGAATAATACCATTCGGACGGAGCGGCGAAAAGATATGCCGCGGCTTCTTTGCTATCATTACAAATCTTGGGGCCTACCGAATCTAAACACGACAGCGGAATTCCGCGTGCTTACATCGCTTTACTCGGCGTCCAGGCGTTCTTCGGTTCTCTTCCCGTCATCGGAAAAATTGTGCTCGCCGTCTTGCCGGCGGTCTCACTCGTCGGATTTCGAGTGGGGATCACGGCCCTGGTGCTGTTTACCGTTCAGGCTTACCGGGGGCGGATCTGGCTGCATGATCGATCGGATTATCTGCGACTGGCGGTACTAAGCCTCTTCGGTGTCGTCTTTAATCAACTCCTTTTCGTTGGCGGACTCTCACTTACAAAGGCTGCGAATACATCGCTTTTAGCGGTAACGATCCCGATCTTCACCCTGATAGTCGGGGCTATCGTCGGCAGCGAACGACTCCGGCCGGCAAAGGTTCTCGGCATTATTTTAGCCGCCGTCGGTGTGATATTCCTGATCGACCCCGCTGCCGCGTCATTCTCGTCCCAAACTACGATCGGCGACATGATGATCATCATAAATTCCCTCTCGTACGGTATTTATGTTGCGACGTCCAAAGCGGTCATCACACGCAACGGAGCTTTTCGCTCAATGACGTGGGTGTTCGTTTTTGCGAGCGTCATTTGCGTGCCGCTTGGGCTCATCTCGCTAACTTCGATAGACGTCACGGCAGTTACTGTTGAGATCTGGTTGCTCGTTCTATACATCGCCGTAGTTGCCACCGCGGCACCATACCTGCTTAACGCGTGGGCGCTCGCGAGGGTTGATCCATCGACGGTCGCGGTGTTTATATACCTCCAGCCGCTGATCGGCTTTGCTCTGGCTGTCATTTTTCTCGGTGAGGTAATTGATTTCAGGTTTATACTTGCGGCATTGCTCGTCTTCACAGGGGTGTTCCTAACAATCCGAAAGTTCGGCACGACCGAAGAGTCACCGCAGGCCGACCGAGATGTTAAAGATTTGTAAAACTGCCACGGAAAGGAAACCGCGAGCAGGGCAAGTTCGTAGTCAACGCTAGAAAGAGGCGTTTACTCATGCCAACAAACATCACACAGATAATCAACGAGACCGACGGCCATCTGATCTTGCGGGTCGAGGGCGACATGATGCTCGAGGACGCGACGCTGCTTGAGAAGCTGGCCCTTGAGATGAGATCGCACTACGAAAAATCGGTGACTATCGATCTCGCCGACCTCGACTTCCTCGACAGCGAATCTGCTCCGGTCCTGAAACGGCTCGAACACGAGCACGGTTTCACGATCGACGGCATGCAAATATTTCTTCAATCCGCTATCGATTCGGCAGAGCGGAAGTCCAGGGCTTAGCTGTCCGTCCCCGAGTTCCAAATGAACAGTAATAAGCCAAATGTGGCGAGCATGATCACTATTCTCTTCGCGGCTATTTGCATCGCCGGGCTCGTGGTTATCTGCCTGTGGAATTTGTTCTTTTGGCTAATCGGTATGACGTCTTGATCTCAAATTGACCAACTACCCACAGTCGCGTTTCGCTCCGAAACGATATAAATTGTTACAAATGAAAGCTAGCGATATGGCTGAACTGGTTGGTGGTGAACTGCACGGTGACAACGGGATCGAGATTAACTCGGTCGCCGACATCAAGAGTGCCGTAGCGGGACAGATCGCATTCTTCGAAAAAGCCGAAGCGCTTCCCGACACTGCTGCGAGTTGCGTATTCGTGTCCATGTCATTTTCCGGCGCCGCTCCAGTCACTACCATCGCCGTGCGAGATCCGAAACTCGCATTCGCCAAAGTCGCGGCTATTCTCCATCCTCCGAAACCTCGCGACGGCTACGTTCATCCAAACTCGGAAACTTCAAAGGCAGGTTTAGGTAACAACGTTTTTGTCGGCGAGTTTGCGTCGATAGGTGAAGGCTCCACGATCGGTGATGGTTCCCAGATTCTCGCGGGAGTCAGGATCGGGGAAAACGTGACTGTCGGATCGAACTGCGTGTTCCATCCGAATGTCGTTCTCGAAGACGGTTGTACGATCGGCGACAATGTTGTCCTTCACGGGGGTGTTGTGATCGGTTCCGACGGGTTCGGATATGTTCGAGAGTCTCCAGCGACAACCGCAGCAGGCGGCGAGTACATCAAGTTCCCCCAGATCGGGACCGTCGTGATCGAAGACAACGTCGAGATCGGTGCGAACAGCTGTGTTGATCGCGGGGCGTTAGGCGAAACGCGGATCGGAAGTGGATCGAAAATCGACAACCTCGTCCAGATCGGGCATAACGTGCAGATCGGAAAACGCTGCGTCATCGCCGCTCAGACTGGAATTTCAGGAAGCACAGTTATCGAGGATGATTGTGTGATCGGAGGGCAGGTCGGTTTCGGCGATCACGTATTGGTTAAAAGCGGTGCGATCATCGGTTCGCAAGCCGGAGTTTTGCCGGGAAAGATCGTCCGACCTGGCATTTGGTGGGGCACACCGATCCAACCACTCAACGAATACAAGCGCCAGAACGCCCACGTCAAAGGTCTCGAGCGCCTGAAAGCAGAAGTAAAAGACCTTGCCCGCCGGTTGAAAGATCGATCTTAACTACGGCCGCGGCAAGGTCGGTATCTGGAATCTATCAAGTCAGATCACCCATCGAGTTCCGAGGGTTCGCGTTCCCGGTCCGTTCTCTTCAAGGTCGGCCTGCCCGCTTCCGGCAGCTTGATCTTCGGCGGGACGTTTCGTTCGGTCGGCTGCGAACGCTCGGCTTCTTCTAAATAACTCGCGGCAGGAGTCTCCTGACCTGGTTCAGAGTGAGCCTCGGTCGATGCCGGTATCGTCACTGCATTAATTTCCGGCGATACACCTTCGACACCCGCGCTCGCTATGAGATATTCAGGATGCGGCTGGTGCAAAACGCATTTGATATTTGATGCCGCATGTGTCGGAACAACCACGCGTTCCGACTGCGGGCAGTAACTGTCGGCCAACATGCCCGTCTCAGGATCGACAACGATCTCGGTCAGTCCCGCCGGCATCGCAAATGTGCTACCGCCATACTCCGGCATGGTTCGTACGACATCCTGCATAAACGACGTCCAAAGCGGCAAAGCGATCTCCCCACCGGTACTATGAACATCAGAGTTGTCGTCAAACCCGATCCAAGCCACCGTGACTATATTCGGTGTGTAGCCGACGAACCATCCGTCCTTCGAGCTTCCGGTCTTTCCCGCAAACACTACATCTTTTCCGAGCGCATTATTTGCGCTTCGAGCGGTACCGCGTTCGACTACCGCCTGCAACATGTCGGTGATCATATAAGCTGTCCGCTCGCTGACGATCTGGTCCGTATCCGGTTCGCTTACGAAAATTGTCCTCTCATCTCCCGCGACGATTCGATCGACGAATTCGGGATTCACTCGGCGACCACCATTTGCGAACGACGCGTAAGCCGCGGCGAGCTGAAGCGGCGTGACCTCCATTGATCCCAATGCCATCGACGGATATGCCTGCACGTTTTGAAATCCAAATTCTTTAGCTTTTTCGGCTACCTTATCCAAACGGGCGGCGTATGCTGTTTGAACCGCAACGACGTTCGACGATTTTGCAAGCGCGGTCTTGAGTGTGATGTTCTTCATCGAATATCCACCGCGAAAATTATCCGGCTTGTACGGCTTCGCGCTCGCATGCATAAACTCCATCGGACGATCGGAAAATGTGCTGATCGGCGTATAGCCACGCTCTAATGCCGTCGCATAGACGAAGGGCTTGAACGTCGAACCGGGCTGTCGCAATGCACTTGTCGCACGGTTAAATTGCGATCCGGCATAGTCCCGACCTCCGACCATCGCGAGGACATGTCCCGTGTTCGGGTCCAATGCTACGATCGATGCCTCGAGCTTCTTTCCCGTCGACTTATAAACTGCATCGAGCTTTGCAAGCTGATCCGAAACTGCCTTTTCGGCGAGCCTCTGCATGTCTGTGTTGACCGTCGTGTAGATGCGAGTATTTAGATTCGTATTGAAATAATCCCCCGCGTTCGTCCGTTCGATCGCCTTGCTTGCCGAATCGACGAAATACGGAGCTATTGTCCGCGACCCGGCTTGCGGCTTTGCAAGGACGAGTTCGCTCCCGCGGGCGGCGTCGACTTCATTCGTCGAAGCGAATCCGGCTTCAGACATTTTCACCAGAACAAATTCACGGCGCGTGCGCGCGGTTTCAGCATCCTTATGTGGGCCGAAACGATTCGGATTCTTTATCATCCCCGCGATCGCCGCTGCTTCATTCAGGGTCAGTGCTGCGAGATCCTTGTCAAAGTAGACCTCCG
>JBKJOR010000304.1:0-3512 GCA_046595575.1 Pyrinomonadaceae bacterium
CTTCGAGTAGCGTCGACATCTGTGTATTCGAACCCATCCGCTTACGCGGACGGTACTGACCCGCTCAAGTTCCGCACCCCGCACTCCGCACTGCGCATTTTAAGGCCGCTTGTAAACTTTCCCGTGTCGCATCACGAACACAACGTCCTTCACCGTCTCGATTTTGTCGAGCGGGTTGTCGCGAACTGCAATCATATCCGCTCGCATTCCCGGCTTGATCCAGCCTTGAGTCTTCTCGACGCCGAGCAGCCGCGCCGGGTTTGTCGTTAACGCCTGCAGTATCACGAGCGACGGAATGCCGGTCTCCTTCCAGTAATCGACGGTATCGATCGACAGCTTCCCGCGCGGCAGATCTTTCGTATTGAAGATCACATCCGGTCCCCAGACGAGCGTCACCCCCGCCCTGTGCGCACGCTGGACGGGATCTATGAACCAGCGTTTATTGACCTCTTTGTTTCCTCCGGGATTACCGCTCGCCGCCGCATCGGCTTCGGTGAATGGGATCGGAGCGATCGCAACATTGTTCGCCTTCGCGATCGCGATCGCTTCGTCCGTGATCGCAACCGCATGCTCGATCGAATCGACACCCGCCTTCGCGGCATTCAATGCTCCCGCTGCGGTCCAAGCGTGCGCCGCGAGTTTTAGCCCCGCCGCATGCGTTTCTTCGATCGCAAACTTAATATCGTCGACCGAATAGATATACTGCTGGTCATCGATAACCAGCTTGATCACCGTCGCACCGAAATGGATGTTCTGACGGATCGCTTTCTTCATCTCGTCGCGTGTGTCGACAAAAAGATACTCGGGCTCGGCAAGGTTCGGCTTGTCTTGCTGGAGGTGAAACTGGCCGCCAAACGGAGCGATAATGCGTCCCGCGGTGATCAGAGTCGGACCGTCGATCGTGCCCTCATCTATCGCCCGCCGGACTTCGACGCAGGCATAATTGCCTTCGTTACCGATGTCTCGAACCGCGGTAAAGCCGTACTCGAGCATCGACCGTGCGTTCACCGCTCCCTGTATCGCACGCTTCGCATCCGAATCCAGAAGCGTCGTAATGTAATATCTGTTGGCGTCGCGCTTATGCTGCAAATTCATGCAGAGATGAGCATGTGCGTCCATCATTCCCGGCATTACGGTGAACTTCGACAGATCGACCACAGTCGCTCCCGCGGGTATCTTTACATCGCTACCGACGGCCTTGATGTCACGCCCATCGACGAGAATGATCTGATTCGTTACGACGTTGCCTGTCTCCGGGTCGACGATTCGTCCCGCTCGAATGGCGGTCACCTGGGCGATTGACGACACCGTACTCAATCCAATAATTGCCACTAGTATGAATAGTTTCTTCATAATTGAGGATCCACCTGCCCGCTTACGCGGACTGTACTGACTCGTGCAATAGAATTCCCCACTCCGCACTCCGCACTCCGCATTAGGAACACTCCTTGTACCTAAAACAACTCACCAGGTGATCGTTCACCACACCGGTTGCCTGCATGTGCGCGTACATGATGGTCGAACCGACAAACTTGAAACCGCGCTTCTTGAGATCTTTGCTGAGCGTGTCCGAGACCTCGCTCGTAGCCGGGACCTGCGAAGTTTCTTTCCACTTATTCACGATCGGCTTCCTGTCAACGAACGACCAGATATATTTGTCGAACGACCCGAACTCTTTCTGCACTTTCAGAAATGCTTTCGCATTTGAAACAGCCGATACGATCTTCAGTCGATTGCGGATGATGCCTTCGTTCTGCAAGAGCTTTTCAATCTTCTTGTCGGTGTATCTCGCCACCTTGTTCGCATCGAATCCATCGAACGCCTCGCGATAGTTTTCGCGTTTGCGAAGTATCGTGTCCCAGCTTAAGCCAGCCTGTGCGCCTTCCAGAACCAGAAACTCGAACAGTCGCTGATCATCGTGCAGCGGAACGCCCCACTCACTATCGTGGTATGCAATCGCTAGTTCGTTACTGGGCCACGTGCAGCGTTTCATCTCTCTTTGCCGCGCCAGCGGCTTCGCGTCCCTGCCGCATCAGCGGCTCTCGAATTTAGCCGTGGGTGAAACCCACGGACCCTCCTCACGAATTGTGTCGTCGCGTAGCGACGATCGAGTTCTTCGATTGCGACGGAGGCAGCAAATCGCATCCTGACTACTGAGCGTGATCTCAGTCCGCTACGCTGTCGTTTCGCGATCTTAAAATTATTGCCCTACCTTGAACATATCGCCCTTGCTTACGCGTGGGCTTTTGCATCTTGATCCTGGCGCCTCTTCGAAATATACAGCGTCTTCTCAATCGCCGCGTGAATGACGCCGTTCTTGTCTTTCAACTTAAGATCATAGACTCGGTCGACGGAACTCTGTGTTTCCGCAAGCCGCTTGATCTCGTCGATCTCATCATCCGAAAGATTGAACTCGGCATACAACGTCTCTTTGCCAGGCCTCTTAAATCGTATCTTTGCCGCCTTGTCCCAAACAACATACTCCCGCCCGAGTATTCGGATCAGCATTAGCATGTAGATCGGATCGATCGCTCCGTACATGCTGCCGCCGTAAATCGTGCCGACATAATTTCGCGTTCGCCAGCTCAGCGGTATTTTTACTCGAACCTCGTGAAAGTCATCGGCGATGTAGACGACTCGTCCGCCTGTGCCGCGATATGCAGGAAACAGATTGAACTTCCAGCGAGCAAGGCGGCTTTCAAAATTTTCAGGCATCTCTTTGTGAATCGCGAACCGTTAATCGTTAATAGGTCAACCTCGCCAATCGATTTACTATTGACGATTCACTATTCACTATCGAGGAAATCTTTCCGCTTCCGCCACTAGCTTCGCTTGCCGGAGGTGCCGCTTCGTGTGTTCAACCAGTACGGTGTACGCATCATCGAGGGTGTATGTGAACACGGATAGAAATGGAGATGTCACTACCGTCTTTTTCCGGTCGACGTCCGCACACGAGTCCACCTTGCGATTCACTTCATCAATGTGAGTACCGAACCTGCTGATGATGTCCGCGTCGATATCGCTCGGCGGGACAATTCTCTTCGACGGAGCCTTCGCCTTCTTGGAATCATCCGACACAGCTTTAATTAGAAACCGTCCGAAAAATCCGGTGAGTGGTGAATAAGATTCGAAAAAGGAATTCTTTCGCCCACCGCCCGCGAGCTTATCGAACTCAGGATAGAACTCCTCGTTCGTTTTGATGATGTGCTCGAGACACTGCCCAACGCTCCAAGTATTTTCGTCGGGTTTCCAGTTAAGTTGGTCAGCCGAAAAACTGCCAAACCCCGTGCGAGCGTCGACAGCTACTTGGGTGAGAGCGGAGGTGATCTGCGTTATTCGTTCGTCCAAAGTTCTCTCCTCCTTTGGCGTCCTTTGCGAGCTTTGCGAGAGAAAAACCTTTTCACGCAAAGCTCGCAGAGGACGCAAAGAAATCTGTCTAGTTCCTCAAGGGCTTGCCTGTCTTAAGCATCGCAGCGATACGCTCCTGCGTTTTTCGCTCACCGCATAAGCTC
>JBKJOR010000259.1:0-5221 GCA_046595575.1 Pyrinomonadaceae bacterium
GGCGTGAACGGCCGCCCGTAGATTTCCTGATAGACCCAGCCGAGAACGCGGGCTTCGGCGGTGCAAAGCTGCTCGAGCCAGCAGCTCGTAAGATAAAGGCGCCGCTCGGTCTTTGTCGTCAAATTCTCCGCCTTTTCGAGCGCGAGCATTTCCGATGTTTCGTCGATCTTGTTCGCCGCAGCGATCTCGGCCTTGGTCTCGCGCGATTCGTGCAAAGCGTTGAGAACGTCCGACAACCAGAGCCCCAGCAGCGGCTCGGAGTTATTCTCTTTCAGAGCCTGGAACACACCGATAGCGAACCGTGCCTCGGCATTTTCGAACGGGTAGATGCCTGCCCCGTTATCAGCATCATCGTGCTGCTTCCACTGAAATAGCTCCTCGGTGTACGGGTGGCGCATCCGCGCGGTCCGCTCGTCAAAGTTAAGGAACCATTCGATCAGATCCGCAAGCGAGGCGTCATCGATACCGCCCGTTGCGCCGGGTCGGAGTTTTGGCGGGGCGTTTTCTAATTGCTGTGAATCGGTCATTGGTTTAAGGTCTCTTTTTACAATCATCTTACCGCGTGGATATAATTTCGCCATAACGTGACAGAAGATACCCTTACCGACGACTTTAGGAATGCAGCGACCATCGAGGGCGAGGAAGAAGCCGACCTGGGTTTTGGTTCCGTGGTCGCTGGAGCGAGCCGTCAACGCCTGCTGAACGCGGATGGTTCATTCAATGTACAGCGGACGGGGGTCAGCCTTTTCACCTCGCTCAATCTGTATCACACGCTCCTCTCCATGTCGTGGAGCACTTTCCTTGGATTGGTGCTCTTGCTCTATTTTCTGAGCAACATCGTTTTCGGAAGCCTGTACGCCGCCTTCGGACCCGAAGCATTGGTCGATACATCTGCGTCGCCGACGACGGATCTCTTTGTGCGCGGATTCTTTTTCAGTGTGCAAACGTTTGCGACAATTGGTTACGGGACAATCCATCCTGTCGGGATGATCCCTAACCTGCTGGTTACCATCGAATCCTATTACAGTCTGCTCGCGAACGCCCTTATCACCGGCGTCGTCTTCGCCCGTTTTGCCAGGCCGGTCGCGAAGATCGTATTCAGCAAAGTTGCGGTCGTAGCCCCGTATCGCGGTATCACGGGCTTAATGTTTCGCATCGTCAATGGCCGTAATAATCAATTGATCGAGTTAGAAGCAAAGGTCATGGTCGCTCGATTCGTAAACGAGAACGGTCGAACGGTTCGACGCTTCGATATCCTCGAACTCGAACGCCGGAAAGTCACTTTCTTCCCCCTCGCCTGGACCGTCGTCCACCCGATCGACGACAAGTCGCCGCTTTATGGACTGTCGGCGCACGATCTAGTTGCGACCGACGCCGAGATCTTGATATTGCTGACCGGCATCGACGAGACATTTTCACAGACCGTGCATGCACGATCCTCTTACAAACCGGCGTGGATCAAGTTCGGGTACAAGTTTGCGACTCTCTACAACGATGTCGAAGACGGCGAAACGATATCGATCGACGTGCGCCGGCTATCGGAGATCGAAAAAGCATAAGAAACATGTTCACCGGACTAATTGAAGAACTTGGTACCGTCGAAACGCGTGACGCAACCGAAGGCGGAGCGCGGATGGTGATCTCAGCGAATGTCGTAACATCGGGCACCCGCAATGGCGATTCGATCGCGGTAAACGGCGTGTGTCTGACCGCGCTTGCGGTTACGTCGAATTCATTCTCGGCCGATCTCTCGCAGGAAACTCTAGACCGCTCGACGCTGGGGAATTTGAAGCCGGACTCACCGGTCAATCTCGAACGTGCCGTGACGCCATCGACGCGTCTCGGCGGCCACATCGTTCAGGGCCATGTCGATGCGCAGGGCGAGTTTGTTTCGGCGGAGAAGATTGGAGATTTTTGGACGGTCCGTATCGGATATCCGGTGGAGATGTCCCGCTATCTCGTTTTTAAAGGCTCGGTTGCGGTCGAGGGAATAAGTTTGACGATCGCGAAACTTACCGACAATTACTTCGACATAGCTGTTATTCCGAAGACTTGGGAACTGACGAATTTATCGACGCTCGTTCCGGGCGATGGCGTGAATCTTGAAGCAGATGTGATCGCGAAGTATGTCGAGCGGATGATGGAAGGTCGGAGATAGGAATCTCACGCAAAGTTCGCAGAGGACGCAAAGAATTCTAAATGTTTTGTCTACCGGCTGCTCGTCTCGTGACGAGTGCCTCTTTGCGACTTTGGCGAGCTTTGCGTGAACTTTCTTAGGCCTTGACCACGGTTTTCCTGGACATCCACAGAATATCGATCACATTCGTGATCGGGCCCACGATGAATAACGCGTAGTACGGAGCATGGACGTTCTCGGTCAGTCGCAGTGCCGACTCAACGGCCGCGACCAGAAACGCGACGACGCATTGCGCCGGTTTCGACGACCGCACTGTCGTCTTCGGATCCGTGATCATGAAAAAGATGAAGAGCTGGTACATTGGCCCGGTGATCGGCGCGACCTCGGCAAGAAATCCGTGACCGGTGAGCAAACTTCGGATGAAGCTGAATGCGAGGAACGCGACAACGTACGTCAGCGTGATATGAAATCGCTTGAGATTGTAAATGATGATCGATCCGAGGATCCAGATCACCGCCATCGCCCAAATGTTATTGCCCCATTGAATGCTGAGACTCGCCACCGCCCATGGTGCGAGGAACAGCATCATCGTGATGCCGAAATTTGAAGGGTTCCACAGATGCCGACCGCGAAAGCGCAGAACGTATTTGGAAAGTATCGAGATCGCAGCACACAGTGCGAACGGCCAGATGAACGGCGAGCGAACTAAGATCCCGACGCTGATGCCGGAGATATACGCACTCGCAAAATGCGGCAGCTTGCCGGTGATGATCAGGCCAAGTATTAATTCGAGAGCGATGGCAGTGAGTATCGCGAGTGCGGTCCGCGGATAGCTTTCCAGAATTCCGAACGAAAGCTGGCCGACAAGCAGAATAAGCGTGATCAGGATCGGGGCGATAAAACGCGCGTCGATACCGAAAACTTTCGACGGCATGTTGTCGGGGTTCTCCGGCCTGGCCGCGACCGGCATTAAGTCGGAAGCAAGTGCGCTCACATCTATTCCTCTTTCAGCTTATGAATTTTATTGAGTTCGGGCCGCTCGATCGTCTGTATCCTTCCCGAAGCCCAGCGAATCACGATTTTATCAACTTTGTCCGCCTTGCCGAAACCGAAATGCAGACGCCGGTCACTCTGCGCACAGAATCCTATCCCGCCGTGCACTTCTTTCACTTGCTGTTGACCGTTCCAATGCGCGGTCACCTGCGTGCCGATCGCACTTCGATTGCTGACAGAACCTTCGAGCTCGAATCCGATCCAGTTATTCTGAGCCGTAACGTTGTTCTTATAGATCAAAAGTGGCGAGCGTTGATTCGCGACGATTACATCCATCGAGCCTCGATTCCAAAGATCTGCTACGGCGACCGCGCGGCCGTCGAAGGTCTCGTTCACGCCGACCGACTGCGCCACTTCATTGAATCTGCCAGCACCGTCGTTTAGCCAGACACGTTTCGACTGGTAGCCCGACAGGCTTCGATTGTTCATCGGCGCCCAGTTTCTTGCATCGCCGATAATGGTGTTATTGCCGACGGTCACTTTTGAAAAGTCGTACCAGTAGTTCGACCCGGGTTCGAGCGAGACATAACCATTGGTTAGAAACAGATCCAGATTTCCGTCGCTGTTCAGGTCGGCAAACTGCGAACCCCAACTCCAGCCGCCAAGTTCGACATCGAAGCCGGATGCGGCATTATCGAATTTGAGATCTTCGCCCGATGTCCCCGCACGCGGCATCCAGAGATTATTTCCCTGGAGCAGAATCCCTTCCTCAGAAATGTTCGAGACGTAAATGCTCTGTGAGCCGGTGTTCATAACATCGCCGAAGCTTACGTTCATACCACTCTTGGGTGCGAAACCGACGCCGGTCTTTTCGCCCGCGTCTATGAAACCCTTGCCTTGATCGTTGAAGTAGAGCTCCGACACGCCATAGTCGTTCGCGATGAAAAGATCGGGATATCCGGTTCCGCGAAGATCGGCGGCGCCGACCGCGAGCGCCCAGCGGTTCGATTTGATCCCGAGCTTCTCCGAAACTTCCTCGAACTGCCCATCGCCGAGGTTGTGATAGAGATATTTGCGCCCGCCGTTACGTGCGTACTCGAAGCTCTCGGGCATGATCTCGGTCGTGTCGAGTTTCCAGAGATTCAGATCTTCACGAAAGTAACCACCGATGAAAAGATCGAGCAGACCGTCGCGATCGTAGTCGAACCAGAGCGCGGTATTTGCGTTTATCCAATTCGGGAATTTGGCCGTGTCAGTCCCTCGAGTAAAGCTGCTGCCACCGTTGTTGTGAAATAGTTCCGGCCGTCCCCATTTGTAGAGAAAAAGATCTTCGAAACCGTCGTTGTCGTAATCTCCCCAGATTGCTCCCATCGACACACCGGTCTCCCGGCGGTTCATGTCAGCGACACCAAGTTGGTCTGCGACATCGGTAAACGTTCCGTCCCTGTTATTACGGTAGAGAGCGTTCTTACTGTCCTCGCCGCTGTTCGTGACATAGAAGTCCGGCCAGCCGTCGCGATCGAAATCCGACACCGCGACACCGGCGCCCATCGATGCGATCTGCGGCATGATGTGATCGAGCTTGGGGTCGAGCGTCGGGGCGGTGTGGATAAACTCGACCCCGCTTTGCTTTGCGACTTCTTCGAAATAGAACCCGTATCGCTGCATCGCCGTGTTCGCATCTGCCTTCGTCGGCCCGTCCGCGCGATAGAACTTGCGAATAAGGAACGGCGTCGCGAGCAGTGCGGCTAGCAATAGGGCGAGGAGTATTTTCACAAGAGGTTTCATGGGTCTAGTTCAGTTTAGCGCGAGCCGCGAAACCACGTGCAAAAGACCGCGCGTGAGCAAGGGCGATATGCTCAACGCTGAACAGGTCGGCCCGCGAAAACGCGAAAGGTATGATCTGGATTTTCGGCTTTGCCGCTCGGTGTGCGGAAAAGCGTAGCGTCTCCGCACACCGAGGGGCTGGGCCCAAGGCTAGTTACTCCAGTGTTGAGCATATCGCCTTGCTGACGTGTGAGTTTTGCACCTTGTTGCCAGCATTGTTTCAGCGCAAAGTATTTCTGAACACATCCGGCGAGACATAACGTG
>JBKJOR010000436.1:0-3573 GCA_046595575.1 Pyrinomonadaceae bacterium
CAAAGCGGTTTGATAATTTTGGCTGCCGACCAACTCGGCGGCACGCCGCAGCTCTGGCATCTTTCCTATCCCGCGGGCGAGATGCGTCGTATCACAAACGATTTAAATAATTATGACTCGATCAGCCTGACGTCAAATTCCGATAGCGCGGTGACAGTTCAGCGTCAGCAAGCGAGTTCAATCTGGATCGCGCCCTCGAATGGCACGGTTCACGCTAAACAAATCACCAAGGGAACGGGCAGATCTGATAACTCGGTGAGTTGGACGCCCGATAATAGAATAGCGTTCGTTTCTAACGCGAGCGGCGGGAGCAACATCTGGCTGATGGACGCTGACGGCGGCAATCAGAAGCAGCTGACGACCGAAAGCGTCGCGGGAGTGACTATTTCACCTGACGGTAGGACAATCGCTTTTCGTTCTAACCGGACGGGCATACCTCATGTTTTTTTGATGGATCGGGACGGCGGTAATGTTAGGCAATTAACGAACGGGAGCGGTGAATTTGTCCCGACTTTTTCGCCCGACGGCAAATGGGTGCTTTTTAATTCCAGAGAATCCGGCAGAATTACTTTGTGGCGCATTTCGGCGGACGGCGGCGAGCCGCAGCAGTTGACAACAAGCCACTCATACAACATATCCGTTTCGCCCGACGGCAAGTGGATGACCGCCAATTACCGCGAAGACACGCCGAACGCACCTGATAGGTTAGCGATTTTTCCGTTTGAAGGCGGGCAGCCCGTCAAAATCCTCGACAATATTCCAACCGCCGGACAAAGTATCTACTGGACGCCCGACAGCCGCGCGCTTGTTTACATCGAAACGCGCAACGGCATCTCCAATCTCTGGATGCAGCCGGTTGACGGCGGCGAGCCGAAGCAATTGACCGACTTCAAATCGGACATCATTTACTCCTTCGATTATTCACGCGACTATAAACAACTCGCGCTTTCTCGCGGCACGCAGACGAGCGACGTCGTATTGATAAGCAATTTCAAATGAAGACGGCAAAAGTATTTTCATTCCTGGTTCTATGGGATAACCTTCGCGACGATCCGCGATTTGCGGAGCTGATCCGCAAGGTCGAGCAATCGAAGCTAGACTGATCGTGATGGGATGTAGTCAGGAGATGTTTGGACGAAGCGACGGATATTATTTTCGTCGGCTCGGTGATCTAGCGATTGGACGGTTACGTCAATGGTGAGCGATCTTGAACATACAAAACAAACATGAATATTAAGAATTTCGTCGCTGCATTAGTCGTAGCCATCCTTTCGCTTACCGCTAACCCGGGGGCTCCGGCTCAAACTTCCGGCCAGTTGAGGGTTCTCAGCAGCAATGTTAGCCGACCTGCGATATCGGAACTGATTCCGATGTTCGAGAAAATTTACAAGATAAAAGTGATCGTAGAGTATGCGAATAATCCCGTACTCAAACAGCAAATAGAGGCGGGAGCTAAGTTCGATGTAGTGATTATTGAGCCGCAGATGCTGGCCGAGCTAACCAAAGCCGGACTCGTTGACCCGAACTCCAATGTCGCGCTTGCGAAGGTCGGAATGGCTCTGGTTTCGAAGGCAGGTGCACCAGCTGTAGATATTAGTAGCGTCGAATTGTTCAAGAAGGTACTGCTCTCGGCCAGATCCGTTTCCTACACTGCGGACGGACATAGCGGTGCCGTATTCCTTCGCACTCTCGAACGAATAGGTCTCGCGAACGAAATGAAGTCGAAGCTTATGCCCGTTGTTGGTCGGTTTTCTACTGAGCCGGTCGCTGAAGGCAATGCGCAATACACCGCCTTTCCGCTTGCTGGGTCCATTCCGGGCGTTCAAATGGCCGGCATGTTCCCGGAAGAAATTCAAACCTACATTGGGATATCTGCAGGTGTGAGTTCACATACAGCTGTATTAGGATCAGCACGATCATTTCTGGAATACCTTCAATCAGGGTCGGCCAATGCTCAGTTCAAGTCTCAGGGTTTCACGCCCTTGGCCTTTGCTCCGGACATCGTTCCCGTCGAAAAAGAACCGATGCACCGGCTGAAATTCGAGAATGAATTTGTTCGGCTCTTCGATGTTTTCGTCCCGGCTAGCAAGGCGACGGAATTTCACGTACATCTATATGACGGCGTCAGCGTACGGGTGAGCAATGCTCAGATAATCGATGAAATTCTCCGCGGTGAAGGGACGCCGTTCGATATCAAGTATGGGGAAGCCGTCTTCGGAGCACGACCGGCGCCCGTAACACACCGCGTCGTTAACAACGGCAAGAGCGACTTCCACAATATTTTTATCGAGATATTTCCGAGCAAGAATACAGGACCCGCCGCGACGTTTCCCACACTTTCAGACGGCCACTTGATCCTGATCGACAACGCGCGCGTTCGCGTGAATCGCCTTCGCCTCAAACCGGGCGAGTCGTCAAAATTGCATACGCATCAGATGCCGGGACTTGGCATTACTCTTTACGACTCGAAGATTGAGATCAGCTCTCCCGGCGGTGCAACGCGAACATTGGAACCAAAGGCGGGCGATCATGTCTGGCAAAACGCCGGCACTACACACCTTATCAGAAACATCGGCTCGACCGTTTTCGAAGCGATCGATATCGAATTGAGGCCAGGAGGAGGCGGCGGAGCCTCACGCCAATTTTGACGAATGTCGGAAAGGCGCTGCGAACACGGGGGAACGGCGCGGAGCTCTTGAGCCAGGTAGAAGGGAAGTTAAAGGAGAAATCGATGAAGATTCGTTCCGTTTCAATTGTCGCTTGTGCGATCGCTTTGGTTGTTGGCCATATAGCAAATGCTCAGTTAAAGCCCTGCCCGACGGCATCGCAATTCGGACCTGACGATCAAGTCGGCAACATCAGACATATAACGCCCGCGAAAACCTTAGCGGCGAGCAAGCTCGTAACAACCGGCAAGGCGTATCGCCTCGGCATCGAGACCAACAAGGACACACCTGCTTACGGCATACGCAAGTTTGCGATCACGGTACTTCAGCCGGGCCAAGTGGGTGGAGCCACAATCGGCCCTACGAAGACAACCTTTAACGACGACCTTATCACCGGCTGGGTTGGCATCGGTTCGCAGATTGATGGCTTTGGCCACGCGGGTATCGATAACCTGTATTTTAACTGCAACAAGGCCACCGACTTTGTCATGGCCGACGGCCTCAAGAAACTCGGTATTGAGAATGTGCCCGCTATTGCAACACGCGGTGTGCTGCTCGACATGGCAGGTTACTTCGGTACCGATATAGTCAAAGAAGGTACCGTGTTCAACCGGAAGGAGATAGATGGCGCAATGAAGCGTCAGGGAATTAGCACGATCGGGAGAGGCGACGTAGTGCTTTTCTACACCGGCTGGATGAGACTTCTGGGCAAAGACAACAAGCGATTCATCTCGGCTAATCCCGGCCTCGGCCGCGCAGGAGCACGGTATCTTGCATCGCTTGACGTAGCAATGATCGGTGCAGACACGTCGAATTTTGAGGTGATACCTTTCGAAAAAGATGCTGGCCTCTATGAAGTCCACCAGATCCTTCTTGCCATGAACGGCATTCATATCCTTGAGAATAT
>JBKJOR010000478.1:0-6327 GCA_046595575.1 Pyrinomonadaceae bacterium
CTCTGAAAAATACCAACCGGCTGCAAGATATTCTCTTCGGCATTGCCCGCGCGGGAATGACCGGAACGCAGGTTTACGAGGCGACAATAGCCGAGTGTAAGAAACAGGGCATCAACGCGATGATCTACTCGCACCCTATCGGAACGCACGGCCACGGGCTCGGACCGTCGATCGACTTTCGCGGGAACATTGGCGGTGGAGTCAACAAGATCCTTCCTGGTTCGTATATGTCCATCGAGCTCAATACGTCGACCGACGTTCCGGAATGGGGTGGCCAACGCGTAACCATCATGGCCGAAGACGACGCATACATGACAGACGCCGGATACAAATTTTTCCGTCCGCGGCAGACCGAATTCTACTTGATCAAATGATCGTGTCAGTACCTAATAATAATCGAGGCTGACCCTCCGTTTATGATTCCAATTTCAAACGCGGTGAAGATCGTGAAACGGGAAGCCGTCGCAATCGGCACCGAGCAAGTCCGGATCGGCGACGCCGTCAGACGTGTGCTCGCCGAGGATGTTCGTGCTGACAGTGACATGCCTCCGTTCGATCGTTCGCAGATGGACGGGTTCGCGATGAGAGCAAGTGATACCAAGATCGTGCCGTCGATGTTGACGATCGTAGGAGAATCTGCGGCCGGCCGCGGCTGGCACAAAGAACTCCGGCCAGGCGAGGCGGTTCGCATTATGACCGGAGCACCGGTTCCAGCGGGTGCAGATTCCGTGCAAAAGATCGAACTCACCGGCGAGTCGGACGGCTCGGTTATCATCAAAGAGCCGACCGCTAAAATGCGCTACATCGTCAAGAAAGGAGCCGAGATACGGAAAGGCGAAAGGCTGTTTCGCTCGGGCGAAACGATCAGCGAAATGATGATCGCGACTCTAGCGGCGTTCGGGTATTCGAATATTACCGTAGGCAGGAGGCCGCTAGTCTCTATTCTCTCGACCGGTACCGAGATCGTGGCGATCGAAAAGCAGCCGGGCCGGGACCAGATCCGAAACTCGAACTCGGTAATGCTGAAAGTCCTGGCGGAACAGGCAGGAGCTCGTGTAAAGCTCCTCTCAAAAACCGGTGATGATCTGCCGAAACTCAAGTCCCGCATATTGGAAGGCGTCGATGCCGGTTCCGACATTCTCATCGCAACCGGCGGAGTGTCGGTAGGAAAATACGATCTGACCAAGACCGCCTTGCGAGATCTCGGGGCCGAGTTATTTTTTGAGAAGGTGCGACTTCGGCCTGGCAAGCCGACCGTCTTCGCACGGTTGGGTAAGACGTTAATCTTCGGCCTTCCCGGGAATCCTGTTTCCGCCGCAGTGACGTTTTACTTGTTTGCCCGGACGGCGATCATGAAAATGCAAGACGCTCTAGAAGTAGACCTGCGATCAGGTTTCGCGGTAGTTACTGCGAATGCGAAAGCCGCTAAAGAACGAGATACCTATCTGCCGGTTAAACTCACCACGAACCGCGAAGGGCTTCTCCTGGCCGCTCCGATCAAATGGCACGGGTCTTCGGACTTCGTTGGATTTGCAAGTTCAAATGGACTACTGTTTCTCGGGAAAGGCCAAACTCTGGCATCCGGAAGCCCCGCAAAAGTTCTTTTTCTTTAGCTCGTGGTGGCAACACCGGAAGTTTTCGGGGTAGCAACCTGCTGATCCATCTCGCTAAAAACGTTATGACAAAACTCTCGCATTACGACGAGGCCGGAAAGATTCGGATGGTCGACGTGACTGGAAAGGACACGACCTCAAGACGGGCCATTGCGTCATGCCGCGTGTTGCTCTCGACCGAGACGGTCCGCGTCCTTCGGTCGCAGACCAACCCGAAAGGCGATCCGCTCGAGATCGCCCGCATCGCCGGAATTATGGCGGCGAAGAAAACGTCGGAGCTTATCCCGCTGTGCCATCAGATAAATCTTGCAAAGGTGAATGTGACCGCTGAGATTCGCGACGACGGTGTCCACCTCGAGGCGGAGGCTGTCACGGAAGCCAAGACGGGCGTTGAGATGGAAGCTCTCACTGCTGTTTCGGTTGCGGCTCTGACGATCTACGACATGTGCAAAGCGGTGCAGAAAGACATCGAGATCACCGGCATGCGGCTGGAGCAGAAAACCGGAGGGAAGGAAGACTACGAGGCAGAAAGCGGGAGACGGGAGTCGGGAGACGGTAGACGGTAGACGGTGTGTGTAAGTCAATGAACTGGTTTCTGTCTACTGCCTACTGCTTACTGCCTACTGCCTACTGCCTCCGCTCCCCCACAAACCTTACACTTGGCCGAACTTTGAGTTAATATCTAACGTAAGCAGACAAGGAGCGTTATAGATCTATGCGACACAGAATTGCCGAAGACGCCAAACCGCAGCTTTTACTTTTACTGCTTGCGACCGCAATCACTCTTGTTCTCTGGTTTCTCCCGTTTGCGGAGTATCTCGTTTACCCGATCAGGCTTTTTGCGACGTTTATCCACGAAAGCAGTCACGCCCTGGTCGCGGTGCTGACTGGCGGTTCCGTACAGAGCCTGACGATCTCGATGGACGGCAGCGGTGCCGTATATTCGGCGCCGAGCGGAACGATCGGATCGCTTCTTACATCGAGTGCGGGATATCTGGGAACAATGGCATTCGGTGTTCTGATGCTTTATCTCATCCGCCGGTCGTTCTCCGCTAACAAGATCCTGACCGGCCTTGGTATTTTTGTTGCGGTCATGACCGTCGTTTTCACGATCGTCAGTCCTGTATTCAATTTCCTATCGCTAAACGCTGCGTTCTCGAGCATAGTTTTCACTATCGTAGCGGGTGGAGTGCTTGCCGCCGCTCTTGTCGGACTTGGAATTTATTCGAGCACACGGACCGCGAATTTCGCCGCTGCATTTCTCGCTGTCCAGTGTCTATTGAACGCCGTCCTCGACCTGATCAATGTTTTCTTTATCAACACCCCGCTGGTCGGTGCCGACGTGCATACCGATGCGGCCAATATGGCCGCGGCGACTGGGCTCCCGGGAATTGTATGGGTCGTCATATGGATGGGGATCTCGGTGTTAATGATCTCACTCGGCTTGCGACTGTACGCGGTGAAGCAAAATAAGGCGACCGCGGACTCTTCGCTATTTGAAACCGACCCTTCGGTCTAAAGCTAATCGTGATACCGTCGGCAAAACTACCTGCGTATGCGGGCTGTGCAGCGCCGACCGAACAATCTTTTTGTAGATATCAACTCGACCCGCCTTAAACAGGTGTTGGTTCCCTTATATGAAGTTATATTTTTTTGCTTTCGCCCTCGCGGTTTCCGCACTCTCAATTTCCGCACAGATCAAGAAACCGCAAGCACCTCCGGCAAAGATCCCTTTCGCGGAATCGCTGCAGGCGGTCGTCGTCACTACTAGGGACTGGACTACAACCTCGGGCGAAGCCCGTATCTTTGAGCGAGCATCCCGAAGCGCAAAATGGAAGTCGGTGGGCGAGAGATTTCCGGTCGTTGTCGGCCGGAGCGGCATGGCATGGGCACAGGATTCGGCTCCCGAGAAGGCGACAGATTTCAAGAAAGAAGGCGATGGAAAATCGCCTGCCGGGATGTTTCCGCTCACCCTCGTATTTGGCTCGGCCGTTAAGCCCGAGCAACTCGCCTTTCCGTATACCCGAGTCGAGAGTCAGACCGAATGCGTGGACGACATAAACTCGCACCACTACAACAAGATCGTCGGCCGACTCCAGGTCGGGATCTTCGACTGGAAAAGCTCCGAGAAGATGATCGAAGTAAGGCCGGAATACGACCTCGGGGTCTTCGTGGCATACAACTCGTACCCGGTCGTGAAAAGTAACGGCTCGTGTATTTTCCTGCACATCTGTAAAGACGCCAGCACACCGACGAGCGGGTGCACGGCGATGGATAGACTGAATCTCGAACGTATCGTCTCTCGGCTCGACACCGCAAAGAACCCGTACTTGGTGCAGTTGACGGATGACGAATACAAGAACCTTAGAAAATCGTGGAACCTGCCGAAATAAAATTAACGCTCGCCAGTATCCCTCTCGGTGGCCGGTTGCTTGTTCGCTCTAAGACAGACTGGCGGGTCGCCGTCGTATCCCGCATAGCTGAAGATAAAATAACGATCTCGGTCGCCTCGCCGACTGGTTACAACTACCGCCTCCGGCGTTCCGCAGATGCCCCGCTCGAACTCGACGGCCGAATACCGCTCTTGAATATCGATCCCGCCGAGCCCTGGCGTGAGAATTTCACGAACTACGACCTCAGGTGGTAGCCGATTGATCCAAAGCCAGTACTCCGCGGAATCTTCCGTCTCGTCAGTGTTTTCTGTGGTCCGCTCGTGGAAGCCAACCGGAAACCACTTGAACACAAGGAACGACACGGACCTCTTGATACCCCGCACCCTCGTTTCGTTTTGTTTCATAAATCCGCTTTGCTAAACTTTAGTTTTTCTTACGGGCCCGGATTTTTCACCTATGCCAGCAGTACAGCCAAAGCAGGAAGAAGCCATCGAAGTTCGAGGTGCTCGCGTTCACAATCTGAAGAATATTTCAGTTTCGCTACCGCACAATAAGCTAACGGTTGTGACAGGTGTTTCAGGTTCGGGCAAATCCAGTCTTGCTTTCGATACGATCTACGCCGAGGGCCAGCGGCGGTATGTCGAGTCTTTGTCCGCATACGCCCGACAATTTCTGGAGCGGATGGACAAGCCGGATGTCGACGAGATAACCGGCATCGCTCCGGCTATCGCTATTCGGCAAAAGAACGCGACCCGCAATCCGCGCTCGACGGTCGCGACGCAGACCGAGATTTATGATTATCTTCGTCTGCTCTACGCTCGTGCAGGACAGACGATCTGCCACGTCTGCGGACGCGAGGTGAAAAAGGATTCGCCCGAATCTGCGGCCGATGAAATACTGGCTGGGCTGGAACCTGGAACGAGATTCTATGTTCTCTTTCCCATCCAGGAAGAGAGTCCGCGTGCAGATGCAAAGCCTGCAAAGAAAACTAAAAAGAAGCCGCCGGCGAAGTCTGAAAATCTCAGCGTGTCTGCTTTTCTCATCTCGCTTTTGCAGCAGGGATTCTCACGGTTATTTCGCGATGGCGAGGTGATCGAATTACAGAAACCCGAAGACTATCCCTTTGAAGACTTTGATCGCACGTTCGTTTTGATAGATCGATTGAGAGCCGATCCGGATATTCGCCAGCGTCTGGTCGACTCGCTCGAGACGTGCTTTCGCGAAGGACATGCTGCGGTGATCGAACAGGCTATTCAGTCCGTTCCGGCCGAAGATCAAAAAGCTGCCGTACTCAAGTTCTCCGACAAGTACATCTGCAAATACGACGGCACGGTTTACGAAGAGCCTGAACCTCATCTGTTCAGTTTCAACTCTCCGTTCGGTGCGTGCCCGGTTTGCCAGGGGTTCGGTAACACGATCGGCGTCGATTACGATCTCGTGATCCCCAATCATCTACTCTCGCTAAAAGATGGTGCGATCGAACCCTTCACACGGCCGCAGCATGCTTGGGCACAGAAAGAACTTCTAAAGTATCTCTCTTCCGCAAAGATAAGCGTTAACACTCCGTTTGCTGATCTCCACGACTATCAGCAGAACGCGATCATCTATGGCGACGACGGCTGGCGCGGGATCAAAGGATTCTTCAAATGGCTTGAAACGAAAAAGTACAAACTGCATGTTCGTGTGTTCCTGGCGAAGTACCGCGGCTACACGAGATGTCCTGAATGCGACGGGGCACGACTGCGGCAGGAGGCTCGCGACGTAAAGGTCGGCGGGCTTTCGCTGCCCGAGATCGTGGCGATGTCGATCAATGACGCGCGAGCATTTTTTGACGATCTCAAGCTAACGGACGAGCGAGAGAAGATCGCCGAAAAGATATTGCTCGAGATACGCCGGCGGCTAAAGTTTCTCGTCGACGTCGGTCTCGATTACCTCACTCTTGCCCGGGTCGCCGCGACTCTGTCCGGCGGTGAGGCACAGCGTATACAGCTCGCAACAAATCTCGGATCACTGCTTGTCGGCACGCTCTATGTTCTCGACGAACCTAGCATCGGCCTCCACCCGCGTGACAACGGACGGCTGATAAAGATCCTGGAAAACCTGCGCGACATCGGCAATACGCTTCTCGTAGTAGAGCACGACGAAGACACGATGCGGGCGGCGGATCACATCCTCGACATCGGACTTTTTGCCGGCGAACTCGGAGGCAACGTGGTGTTCGAAGGTAATTTCGAAAGTCTGCTCAAAGACGAAACGTCGCTTACCGCAAGATATCTTCGCGGAGACAGCGAGATAAAGATCCCGCAAAAACGAAGGGCGAA
>JBKJOR010000212.1:0-5864 GCA_046595575.1 Pyrinomonadaceae bacterium
CACGGACGAAGCAGTTCTAGCGGATTTCAAATTTTGTCTTGACGCACTCCAGCCGAATGGCTGCATTGCATTCCACGACGCCCAGATCACCTACAATGGCTTGGCGAGCTGCATCGATCTCCTCAAGAAAACTGGCGTTAGCTTTTATGCATACGCACTGCCGAGTGTTGTTTTCGTCGTCGAGATCGGTGATTTTCTCGTGCACAAAGAACCGGTGATCATGGAGCGCCTCCTCAACAATCATGAGAGCTATCTTTACTCGCTTCAGGACAACGACCATTACAGGCGCTTTGCGAACAAGTATCCGTTCCGGACAGTAAGAAATTTTGTTTCGCGCGTTCTTGGTGGTAACGTGAGCCAATAAAATCTTGGGCTTGTGTCACGGCCTGGCTTCCGAGGTAATTCATGAAAAACAGATTTTTAGCAGTGCCCATTATTTTCACCCTGCTGATCTCGGCAATTCCGGCCTACTCGCAGGACCTTGTACCGATCAGCGACCTCACGGGTGGCTCTAGTGTCTTCGTCTTTCGTAATACAGCGAGATCCGCCCCGAAGCGGATTGTCGTCAGAACCCGCACCGTGCGCACCAAGACCCAGAGAATAGAGACCGCCAAACGCGTTAGCAGGCAGTACGTGACTCTCGCCAAGGTCGCCCCGCGTCGAGACCGTTCGGTAACCGTTCGCGAGGACGATCCGCGGCTGCCGAAGATCCCGACGATGCCGAAGGAAGAAGCTTCCGTTCTCTTTGCGGGCGTCGGCGAGTTCTACATGGAGAGCGATCAATTCGCCCGTGCGACCGACTTCTTCCGCGAAGCGCTGCAGCTTGATTCAAAAAATGCGAGAGCTCAGGCAGGTTTGAGTGAAGCACTGGCACTCGAGGGGAATGAGGTTTTTGTCAAAGGTGCGTCCGGCACCGGTCAAAATTATTTGACGATCGCTCGTCAGAAATTTGAAGAAGCTCTGAGGTACAATCCTAGAAATTCGCCGGCTTTCTTCGGTCTCGCCGAAATTTTCTCGGAACAGGACCGTGAGCTCGATGCGATCTCGAATTACGAAAAGGCCCTTTCCAATGACAAAGACCTGACCGAGATCTACGTACCGCTCGGTATCCTTTATTACCAGCAGGGTGAGATTGCGAAATCTGAGAACCTGCTCTTGAAGGCTCTAGCGATAACGCCAGACGATCCGCAGACGCAGTATTTCCTAGGCCTCATCAGGTACTCGCAGAATCGAAATGAAGACGCTCTGATAGCGTTCAACAAAGCAAAGACCCTCGATCCAAACAATGCCGAGGCGTATCATTATGCCGGCGAAACCCTGGCCCGTCTCGGCAGGAGTTCTGACGCGGTCGAAGAGTACAAGAAGGCAACGCTCTTGAAAGCCAATTATTTCGAAGCCTATGTCGGGCTGGGCGCTGCTTACTTCGTGAGTGAGGATTATCCCTCCGCAGTCGCAGCCTACAAGCAGGCCGAGCGATTGAAAAACAACAATATAGAAGTGCTCGTAAATCTCGCGGATACCTATCGCCAGATGAACAGCTTCGACGAGGCGGAAGCGAAGTATAATCTCGCAACCGTTTTTATCGAGCGTGATCCGACCTACAGTCGCGACGAAGCGGCTGATATCTATAGCAAGATCGGATTTGTGATCGCCAAGCAGTGCGAGATCAATATCAAGAAATTTCTCCCATGCCGATGGGAAGTCGCGGTTCGGGCCTTAGAAAAAGCGTCGACGATAACAGAAAACACCGTCGATACCGCAAATCTAGGTTGGGCATACTACAACTCTGCCAAGCGCGACATCAGCGAGAAACGCCCGGTCGAAGCGAGGGTAAAACTGGAGAAAGCAAAAGCCTCTCTGCAGAAAGCGGCTTTCTCGAGTCCGAAATTCATTGAAGGTCCGTTGCTCAATCTCGGGATGACGTTGACTGATCTAGGCGACTATGCGGGAGCGGCCGATGCGTTCACTCGCGTCATTGCAAAGCAGCCCAAATGGGTCTTCGCAATGAACGAACTGGGCATCGCGTACCGGAAGCAGGACAAGTTCGCCGACGCATCGGCTGCGTTCCGGAAAGCTACAGTGACGGACGATAAGTACGTCATCGCGTATTACAATCTGGCGGAAGCCGAATTCCGATCAGGGAATCTTGCGGAAGCGCAGAAAGCTTATAACAGGGTAAAGCAGCTAGGTCGCAGAGATCTGGCGGCCCAGCTCCAGATGATAAGTGGCGGTAAGTTACGCGGTTGACGAGGCGAGGAATCTTGCAACTTATCTCTCAGGCTTGATCAATATTCTGGAAAACGTGCCAATGGCTCCACTGACGACGTTGCACGTCGGTGGGCCGGCACGTTTTTTTGCGCTCGCCGAGAGCGAAGAGGATGTGATCGAAGCGTTCGAATTTGCCGAGAGATCGATTCGCCCGGTGTTCGTCCTCGGCGGCGGCAGCAACATTCTTGTTTCTGACCGCGGGTTCGATGGATTGGTCATTCACGTTCGGCTGAAAGGCATTGTCGCCGAACACGAACTCGTCACCGCGCAAGCGGGCGAGGACTGGGATCCGTTCGTCGAGTTCTGCGTTGATCGTAACCTGGGCGGGGTCGAATGTCTCAGCGGTATCCCGGGATTTGTCGGTGGAACGCCAGTGCAGAACGTCGGTGCTTACGGTCAAGAAGTGTCGGAGACGATCGTGAGCGTGCGATGCTTCGATCGCGTCGCCCGGCAGATCGTCGAGCTTAGCAATTCGGATTGCGGCTTCGCGTACCGGACGAGCATTTTCAATTCGACGGACCGCGACCGGTACGTAGTCCTCGCCGTTACCTACAGGCTTGAGGAGGACGGGGAGCCGGAAGTTAATTACAAGGACCTTCTCGAACATTTCAAAGATCGCGGCCCAACATTATCCGAGGCACGCGACGGAGTGCTGCGGATACGCCGTGAGAAATCGATGGTGATTGACCCTAACGATCCTAATTCCCGAAGTGCAGGTTCGTTTTTTAAGAACCCGATCGTGGAGTCCGGCGCGCTGGAAAAGATCGCTGGGTCAGTAGACGTGCCAGTTCCGAACTTCCCGTTCGGCGAAAGAGTAAAGATCCCTGCCGCATGGCTTATCGAAAGAGCGGGTTTTCAGAAGGGTTTCCGTCTCGGGAACGCCGGGATCTCGGCGAACCACTCGCTCGCGATAATCAACCGGGGCGGGGCAACCGCCGCAGAGATCGTCGAGCTGAAGGAAAGGATTCAAGACACCGTCTCGCAGAAATTCGGTATACTTTTACAACCTGAGCCGGTATTCGTCGGCTTCGATTAGCACTTGCAAAAACAAACGCAACCCTCGTCCACAAAGGTCGCAATCGTATCTTCCCTATAGGTAATAATGTGACGAAACCAAAGGTACCGCGGATACCTTTCTAGGCGGGGCAATCTCTTTCAATTCTTTACCGGGCGCAAGTATAGAAAATGCTTGCGCCCGGTTCTTATTTTCAGTGGTATAATTCGCCGTTCATTACATACGTAGAAGTCGAGCCGCCCTCTTTGAGGCCGTACCTTCTGCGAAAATCCACCGATCGAGCCAGGGATCTCTTTGGGGCTGAACCGCGATTTCATGTCTGCTCCGCGGACCCGAGCCCCCAAAAACGCTAAAGGAGATTTTTATGAAAGAAGAAGCCAGCGATTCCGACGATCGACCTGTTGCAGAAGTATCGGAAGGGGTCAGCCGTAGAAAGTTTATCGGCAGCCTAGGTGCGACGGCCGCCGGAGCTGTGGCTCTCGGTGCTATCGCGCCGGCATTGGACAATGCGTCCAGCGTTGCGGCACAACGGCCGGGTGCAGGCAACTCGTTTTATCATCAGCGAGCCCAGGCGGCGTATAAGTTTCGGACCGATTGCGCGAAAGATAATTTCGGTCCGATAGGCCCATTGTTCAATCGTACTAACAATGGAGATGAAGAACTTTATCCGAGCCGGATCGGGAATTACTCGAAGGCTCTTCCGCATCAGGCAAACGGAGAGGTCGTCCCCGCAGCCTACAATGCATTACTTGACGCACTTCGCACCGGCGATCCGTCCTCGTTCGAGCAGATTCCGATGGGCGGCACGGCAAAACTGACAAGTCCGCAAGCGGGTTATGCCTTCGACCTTGAAGGCTCGGATGCGTTCCAAATGATCCAGCCTCCGGCTCCGGCATTCGCGAGCAGGGAACTTGCCGCGGAAATTTCTGAGAACTATTGGATGTCTCTTCTGCGCGATGTTCCGTTTACGGAGTATCCCTTTAATCCGACCGCCGCCGCCGCCGCCGCGGATCTGACGCTTTACGGCGCGGATTTTAAGGGTCCAAAGAATGGCGTCGGCCATGTGACACCTGAACTCTTGTTTCGAGGACCGACTCCGGGAGATAAGACGGGACCCCTGATGTCACAGTTCTGGTATCACCCTTGTCATTTCGGCGCGAACGAGGTTAATCAGAAAATCCGGACGGTACTCGGCACCGCAGACGGCGGGCAAAATTACATGACGGATTTCGCAAGCTGGCTTTCGATTCAGAATGGAGTCGCACCGGCGACCACTGCCCTATATGATCCGATCGCGCGATATATGCGAAACGGCCGAGACCTCGGCGAGTGGGTCCACATCGATGTCTTGTTCCAGGGTTATCTTCAGGCGTTCTTGATCATTGCCGGAATGGGAGTCCCTTTCGACAACGGGAACCCGTACAAGAATTCGCAAACGCAGACCGGCTTTGCCACGTTTGGCGGGCCGCATATAGCGACGCTTCTGTGCGAGATTTCGACAAGGGCGTTGCATGCCGTTTGGAACCAGAAATGGATGGTTCATCGACGACTTCGCCCCGAGGCTTTTGCCGAACGCATAGACCGCACGGCCCATCACGGTGCGGGTTATCCGGTCCATCCTGAGATCCTGAATTCCGTTAATTCAGCCGCTCGGCTCGGTGGTTATTTACCAACCGGGAACGCGTTCTTGCCGATGGCGTTCCCGGAGGGTTGTCCCACTCATCCGGCCTACGGCGCCGGACATGCGACCGTCGCTGGAGCATGCGTAACAATTCTGAAAGCATGGTTCAACGAATCGTTTATCATTCCGGATCCTGTCGTTCCGGACGCGACGGGACAAGTTCTCGTGCCGTACGTCGGAGGCGATCTGACGGTCGGGGGCGAACTGAACAAGATTGCAGCAAACATAGCGAACGGTCGCAACATAGCCGGTGTCCACTGGCGCTCGGACGCGAACGAATCTCTTAAACTCGGAGAAGCTGTGGCGATCTCGGTAATGAAAGACCAAAAAGCCAGCTACAACGAAACGTTTAGCGGATTCTCGCTGACGAAATTTGACGGCACGACGGTCGTTGTTTAGGTGTTGGTAGTGGAAAGTACTGCGAATGCACCCGAGCAAGATCGAATTCTTTTTCCCGGACCGATCCGAAAAGTACGAAGAAGGTAAATTCTCCGTTTTCTGATTGAGGGAGTTTAGAGATCGAACCCTCGCACCCTCGTGAGAAAAGGCGTGACACCCGCAATACCGAACTCCCTCGCGATCTAGCCAGGACATTAGGCCACAAAGGTAAAAATAAAAATCCGGGACCGCCAGTTGGGCCGGTCCCGATTCGAGGTCGTTCGCGAACTACCGAACGACTAATTTGCTGCCGACCAGCATGGTGGGTGAGGCGGTTGTGGACATTGTTTTTCCCCTTCAAAAATTCCGCCTTCTAGAAATGTCTACCGGGCATAGACGGGAGTTGGGAGATGCCGGAGATCATGAAACTGGTCTGCAGTTAATATTGAGAAAAACGGCGAAACCTTTCATCGCGAGCGCCATTTATTTTTTGTCCGGCACGTTGGACGCACCAGCGCGCTC
>JBKJOR010000318.1:0-4503 GCA_046595575.1 Pyrinomonadaceae bacterium
CCCGTCTATCACGACCGCCACGGTTAGGCTCGGTGCGCATCTGACTCAGCAGGCAGATGGCTTCCCGGGCGACCTTAGCAAGGGTAGAGTCACTTTTGAATTGTTCAAAAACGGCAATCTCGGCGGCACTCCCGATTTGGTCGTCAGTAACGTGGCGGTTGATTCGAGCGGTGACGCTTTGACCACCGTCACCAATCTGGCTGCCGACACCTACAATATCAATGTTAAAGTCGATGCCGCCAACGCCTACTGGATACACAGCAATGTGGATATCGGCTTACTGAATATTACAGTTCCTACGAATGACCGTCGCAGCAACGGCGGCGGCTGGGTGGCGGATTCGACGAGCGGCAGCGGCAAGGCAAACTTTGGTTTTACCGTGCAGCCCGGGAAAAATAGCGGCGCCGCGCCGAAAGGTAACTCGACGTTTATTTTCCGCGGCTTGGACGGCTTTAACTACGTGGTGAAAGGCAACAGCTGGCAGGGCGGATATTTGCAGTTCTCGGCTGAACCCGGGACGACCATCTTTACCCGGTCAAACTTCAAAGGTAACTGCAGTGTTCAGAAGATCGACCCGGCAACCGGTTTGGTAGTCGAGTCGTCGGGCAATTACAGCTTCGAAGTATTCGCCAGGGACGGAGATCTTCTCAGTCCTCGAGCGGCTGATGCTTATTCGATCACGGTCCGGGATCGCGACGGCGCGGTCTGGCACCAAGTCGGATCGGGAGCAACGCTCGTCAGCTTGGGTGGAGGCAATATTACGAACAAGAATCGGTAACACCCTCTCAATGCGGAAATGAAATGTTCGAAGTTCATTCATTTCCGTAAAAAGGATGATGTCTGATTAAACCATTGTGAAGCTAAGCAGTTTGACTTCGGCTAACCTGCTGATTGGTGAAGCTCCCTAAAAGAGAGGCCCGCGACATCGCGGGCCTCTTTAACAAATCGATATTGCTGAACGATCAGTTGCTGGTCGACGCTGAAGTCGATTTGTCCGCCGTATCGTTATTTGTAGTATCGCGAAGCGCCTTGATCCTGTCGTGTGCAGACTTAACCGCAGTGTACTGCGTTTGGATGGTCTCCGTGACGTTGGCCGGGAGTGATTCTTCGAGAGCGCTCTTGTATGCAGCCTTTGCAGAATCTTCGCCTCGTTCGCATTCATTTAGGATCGCGCCTTCGTCCTTGCCGGTCACGACGGATTTAATGTTGATCCATCCGCGATGTATCGCCGCTGCGACGCTGCCCGAATTCTCCGGATCGCCGCCGATCGACTGAACCAATGACTGAAGCTCGCCCGCAAACTGCGACCGCTGCTGTGAAAATTCATAGAACAGTGATTTGAGGTCCGAACGCTCTACGCCCTCGGCCGCTTCCTTAAATCCATCCTGTCCGTCTTTGCATGTTTCGATAAGGCCGTTAAGGGTCGAGATGACGTCATCGTTAGTCGCCGTATCGCCAGTGGCCGGCTTTGTTCCTTCGTATTCGTTGATCATAATTTACCTCCGTGAAAATGAAATATCAGTATTTATAACTGCCAGTGTTTTTCTTTTAACAATCAACGTGCCACACGATTATCGCGTAGCAAATAGAATACTTTACTTAGCACCCGAGCCTTCGCCGGCAGTTGACGCGCCAAATGTGCATCGAAGCATTGCACTCAGGATTCCGGCAATAGAGCGCGTCAGGAGTGTGTGACATAATCGGGTCGTACGTGCAGAGATCACCCCCGGACACATTTCGTGAAATTGACGGACGATTGATTCTATAAGTCCACAGACCGAGAATAATTTAGTGTGATCACTGAGCGAGCCGTGCATGCTCGGAGAGTGAGATTGTAGCTGGTTTTCATGGGCCCACAGGCGACAAAGAAATATAGAATGCTGGACCGCATCGCCGAAGATAACGGCGTGGCTTTGATCGTGCTGGACGAGAATTCTCAAGAGATTTCCGTTTCGAATAACAACTCGATCTGCCGGGCGTTAACCGAATCGCCCGAGTTCGCCCGAAAATGCGCGGAGTACTGCGGAATGGCATATCGAAACACAGAGGCGGGCGACGCCTACGACTACAAATGCTACGCCGGCCTGACGTGTAAGGCGGTCCCAGTCGCTGACCGCGGAAAGCGATTCGTAGCCATCGTGGGACGTACGTTCACAACCGCCGACGCTTATCGAATTGCGACGGACAAGGCAATTTCCGGTGAATGGAGAGATTTTTCACCAAGCGAGTTTTTTGAGAACGTACTGATCGACGGTGCAGTCGTGGGGATAGAAAAGGCATCGGCGGAACTGTCGAAGTTCCGCGTTTCGGCAGTCGCGGACATGCTAGATCGTGAAGCTCCACTACCGGCCAAACCGCCGGTAGTCCCTCACATCGCACCGAAACTCGCGGAGATCTCGGAGCCGAATGTTCCGGCTATCACGTCCCTAGAGAAAGATCGAAAAGCGGCCGAGGCAAGAGCACTTCGATCACTTTACGGGAGCCTCTCGAAGATGGCATACGCTCCCGCATGTGAGGCGGTGCTGGAGTATTTAAGTACCAGCCTGGGTCTTGATTCACTGATCTGGCTAGAACAAAAAGATAACCGGTTCATCCCGACCGCTGCTATCGGCTCGCTTCGTGGATCGCCGATCCGGGTCGGCATCGCCGCCGACAACGCCCGGCTGTTAAATGCCTGGAGCAAGAGAGCTCCGTTCGAGCTTCGTGAGCGCGCTCCCGACGGCACCGCCGGTCAGAGCCGAACGCTCAACTTATTTCCCTCTGTCGTCGGCACCGAAATTCGTGGGGCGATAGGAGTAGAAGGCCAGATCAACGCCGAAATATCGGCTGCGATCATGCGCTTTTGTCAACGCATCGGACCGCAAGTGGAGATCCTCCGGCTCAATCGCGAGATCGAGAATCGCGATTGGCTCAATCGTGCGACCGCTCGATTTTCGGAGAGCTTAAAAAAGATCGACTCGGATGATTTTTGGTCGTACGTCACGCAGGCTTCTGCCGAACTTGTTCAATCCGAACGTGCCTCGCTCCTGGTGAGAAATGATAAATCCGACGGCCTGCGTGCGAAGGCGGTGATCGGTGCCAAGATCGACCTGTTAGCAGAGCCGATCGTCGGTCGCAGAGTGGCCGAAAGCGTTTTTAATTCCGGAAAGCCGGTTGTTGTGGGCGACATCGCCCGGACCCGGATCAATACGGCTCCGAGTGAGTGGATGTACAAGACGCGATCGTTCATTAGTTATCCGATCCTCATCGGCGACCGGCGCGTTGCAGTGATGAACTTTACGGACAAAGCAGGCGGAGCGCCCTTCGAGGAACGCGATCTCGCACTGCTCGACGCGATCGCACCGCAGATCGCAGTTGCCATCGACAGAACGAGTTTGAAAGACATGGCGGGCGAGTTCGAACAGCTTTCTGTGACCGACGCCTTGACCGGACTTCTCAATCGCAGATATCTAGAAAAGCGTTTGATAGAAGAGATCCAGCGATCCAAGCGTCACCGGTTTCCGATGAGCATGATGTTGCTCGACGTGGATGAGTTCAAGACTTATAACGATACCTACGGGCATCCGGCTGGCGATACCGCCTTGAAGATACTGGCAAGCGTCCTGCAGGACATTCTGCGTGGAGCCGACGTGGCGGCTCGATACGGCGGCGAGGAATTTGCGGTGCTTCTGCCGCAGACGACATCCAGCGAAGCCGCAGTCATCGCGGAGAGATTGAGACAGCGGATCGAACATACTGTGTTTCCAAAGCGAAAGGTTACGGTAAGCATCGGGATCGCGGCATGCTCGAACGAGATCGAGACACCGGAAGACATTATAGGAGCAGCCGATCACGCGTTATACGAAGCCAAGAATCACGGTCGGAATAACGTGCAGATCTACGATAGCTTCGGCAAATCGTACAACGACAAGATCAATTAGATGGCCGGTTCACATCACGACAGGATCTTGGCCGGGCGACCGGCCGTTGATTTTATTGGCCGCAAAGACGAGGTCGATCGTCTTTGCGCCCACGCGAGATCGTCAGACGGCTTGCTGCTGCTTTCAAGACCGGGAGCCGGAGCATCCGAACTTCTAAAACAAGTCTACGACCGGCTGTTTCGCGATCAGCAACAGATAACTCCCTTCTACTTTTCTATCCGTCGAACGGCCCGAACCAGTGCGGACCTGGCTATTTCCTTTCTCGACGAATTCCTGCGGCAGCTCGTCGCATTCCGGCGTCAGGATCCGACGATCGTTCGGTCGTCGATGGGAATGGACGAACTCGCGGAACTCTCACTTTCGGTCGGTGGATTCTGGATGGATCGTTTGATCGAAACGGCTCGAAACCTGGATAGTTCTACTGGAGTTAGCCGCGGTGTCATTCGAAATTGCCTTTCGGCCCCGCTCAGGGCGGCCGCCAATCAAACACCGACGCTTATCATCGTCGACGATCTTCACGAGCTTTTGAACATCGACGGCGGGAAAGATTTTTTAGACGAACTAAAGAACATACTCGCGGGCA
>JBKJOR010000325.1:0-5654 GCA_046595575.1 Pyrinomonadaceae bacterium
TATCGTCCGTCGACGGGAATCTGGTACACGCTGTTCAGCTCGGACGGCAACTTCCAGGCGGTGCGATTTGGCCTCGACGGCGACATCCCGGTCGCGGCGAAGTACGACGGAGATAACAGGACGGACATCGCTCTGTTCAGACCGTCGGATGGCAAATGGTATGTCTTGCGAAGCTCGGACGGATCCGTTCAGACGATGCA
This sequence comes from Pyrinomonadaceae bacterium, assembly GCA_046595575.1. Taxonomy (GTDB): domain Bacteria; phylum Acidobacteriota; class Blastocatellia; order Pyrinomonadales; family Pyrinomonadaceae; genus OLB17. The sequence continues at coordinate 201 of JBKJOR010000325.1, forward strand.
CTTCGGCCTGAATGGTGACGTGCCGACAATCGCAAGGTAAATGGAAGAGGGGCTGGCCTTCAGGAGAAGGCCAGCTAACCATTCGCAGGTCCGGAAGGTCCGCTTGCGGCCGATGATGTTGAGTCGAGCGGGGGCAAGCCGCCCTTCCGGACCTGCGAATGTTGTCCACTTGTATTCGTGACAAAAAACAGACCATCCAGACGTTAGCTTCGAATAGAATGGCCGAAGCTGTATCGTTTGGACGCAAGGTCCCGGATAAATTGAGCCCTCCTCAAGCCGGGACCTTTTTCTATCCCACCTTATCGAGGACGTTTTGAATTTGTTTGATGTGCCGCATCTCGTGCCCGCCCTTTAGAGCGAGCCATTCGTGAGCGGTGATCTCGCCAAAGAACGGATGGGGAAATTTAAAATTCGCCCCGCCGAGAGATTCGAACAGTGGCCGGATCTCGGCGAGCTGATCGGCAGTCTCATCCAGCCGGGCGAGCGATTCCGCTATCGTCTTCTGTCCCGACGGATGCACGAACGATGGAGCTTCGACTTTGATCGCAGAAATCTCGACTCCCTTCTGCAGAAAGTCATCGGATATAGCGACCGAACCGTCCGACACGTCGCCGGCCTCTTCGGCTTTCTTCAGCAGTTTCGAACAGATCTTCATCATGCCCTCATCGACCATGGCGATATGTTCGACGATGTCGGCTACAGTCCACTTTTCGGCCTCCGGCAGTACGGACATCTTCTCTGACGGGATGGTCGCGATAAGTTGTTTCAGTCGTTCTCGAATCTTTGCGTTGGCGGCATAGATCTGGGCAATGGTTTCGTATTTCATATTCTTCTGATTAACGATCAATGGTTAATGGTCACAATGAAAGTGACCCTTTTTCTAGGAGGTAACTTTCGTGATAAAAACGTCGAGACTGAATCTTTTCTTGTTTCGTGTCCTTTTCGTGTAATTGTATGTTTGAGATGTCCCGCGTTTTCCTCCGTTTCGTGGTTCGTTTTTTTGTGTGATTTCGTGTGAGTTCGTGGTTTCAGTTAGATAAATAAGACTGGCACCACTAACCCACACGAAATCACACGAACTAGAAAGAACACGAACCGGAACGACTTGAAAATATGACCCTGCCTTCGTCGCTTCGTGGTTATCTTTTCTTAAAGCCTAACCACGAAATGCACGAGAAAGAACACGAACAAGAAATATCCCAAATTCAAAACGTCACTTTCATTGTGACTATTAACCATTAACGATTAACGATTAACGATTCCCCGCCGCCTGAGGCGACAGCACCAGCCGGTGCCAACGCGGGAAACTGGTCACGCTATCCGCCTCGTTCTTCATACGCCTTACATAGGCGGTTTGAAAATAGAGCAGGTCATCCGCAGTCCAGTTGAGCATCACGACAGGGTTATATGACACGAGCGTTTTCTCATCAGGCAGCGTACCGGATGCCGCCGTACTCGCTAAGGGTGCGGCGTTCGAATTCGAATTCGAGTTCGCGTTCGCGTTCGCGTTTGTGTTTGTGTCGGCGACTACATTCGCGTCAAGCTTCGTGGCCTGGTCGCGATCGTACGCCTGCGACGAGAGCAGCAGGTGATTGCGAAGAGGGATCGCGGCCTGCGTCGGCACTGTGCCGCCGGCGTCATAGATCCTGACCTGGGATGGATTCGCGAACGCACACGCTATCTTTGCAGAATCGGGCGACCATACCGGCTGTACTGCCGTGAGCGCATCGTCGAGCCGCCTTTCGCGACCGTTCTTTTCGATCACTCGAGGCCGCCCGAGCGGCGTAAAGACTTCTCCGACCAGCTCGGCCCGATCGCTCAGATATCTCCACTCGATAGACTTTGCTGCCAGAGCCACGAGCATCGTGCTGTCCGGCGCCCAGACGTAGTAAAAATAGATAAGGCCTTCATTCTGCGTCAACGCCCGGACGCCCTCGCCATCGGCACCGCAAATATAGATCTGCTCGGTTCGAAAGGTGAGAATTCCGGTCGGGGCAACGGGCGTCGGAGCGGCCGCCGCGTTTGGATCGGCGTTTACACCTGCGTCGACATTCGTATTTACATTTGCATCGGACGCGATCCCCGGTGACGCAACCGCCGTGTTCTGATTCGTCGGAGCGATCGACATTTCGGGATCGTTGACCGCGGCCGTCGATGTCTCATCGATCGACGCTCCCCGAACCATTGCTACGAATGCGACGTTGGAAGAATCGGGCGACCAGCGGATCGTATCGGGAAAATGAACCGCCATCGCATCGGCCGTCACCTTTCGGAGAATGCGACCGTCGACAGTGTACATATCAAGCCGAAACTCCGACGGCAAGTCGTTCGCTTTGTGATAGACCGCGATGACTCGTTTCGCGTCGGGCGACGTATACGTATTGTCCAAAACTTCCTGCGGACGGCTGGCGTCGAAATCGGCTTGGACTGCCGGATTGCGTTCCTCGCGACTCACGTCCTTGGGTGGATCGGGTGGCGGGACATCGGGTTCGTAACGAAAATTGAGGCGAACGGCCGGCAGTTCGCCGAGCGTTGATACGTCACCGGCCGGTCCGTCTACCGCCGTCCTGGAGCACGCGGCAAAAAAGATCAGGCCGCTGACCAAAAGTGTAATAACTGTAATTCGCAGCATGTGTGACATTACTTCGAAAGCTCGCTTAGCATGTATTCCCGATACAAACGACGCTGTTCGTCGGTCGGAGCTTCGACCGGCGAAATGGACAACTCTCGTCGCGGGTTCGCACCCAACTTGAAAGTGACGTCGCGAAGTTTATCGAAGCGAAAGAGCGTCAGCCGTATCGTATCGTTCGGTTTCCTTTCTCCGATATAAGTTTGCAGGAACGCGTTGCTCGCACGATAACCGTCGACCGCAATTATCTGATCTCCGGAGTTCAAACCTTGATTGTAAGCCGGCGTATCCGCCGGTATCGAACGAATCTTGAGCCCGGTGCTATCTTCGGTCAGATCCGCCCCAATGTACGCCAAGGCTTTCGCCGAGTCGTCGATCGCGAGCTGTAACCCGAGTCCGTTCAAGATCGCGTTGTAATCAATGTCCGCCTCGCCTCGTACATACTTCGAAAAGAAATCTTCGAGGCTGGTGCCGGCCGCGAGCTCGGCTGCTTTCTGAAAATCTTCGGGCGTATAATTCCGGTCCTTCTTTGAGAACTCGTCGTAAAGATATCGGAGCACATCGTCGAGCGACTTGGATCCCTTGGATGCTGTCCGGATCCGGATGTCGAGCATCATATTAACGATCTCGCCCTTGTCATAGTACGACACCTGATTGTTTACCGCGTTCTCGTCCTGCCGGTAGTATTTTATCCACGCGTCCAGGCTGGCCTCCTCGAGGCTCGTTTCAAAACGTCCCGGGCGGGACTGCAGTTGCTCGAGCATCGTAGCTTTCGTATCCAGGATCTCCTTGTCGGTCATCAACCCTGCACGGCGAAGAAGTATTCCTTCGTAGTAGGCAGTCGCTCCCTCGGCCACCCAAAGCAGCTTTGTGTAATTCTCGTTCTCGTAGTCGAACGGGCCGAGAGCATCGGGCCGGATCCGCTTTACGTTCCAGAGGTGAAAATACTCGTGAGCTACAAGACCGAGGAAACCGTTATACCGAGCCTGCGGTTTAAATGCGAACCGGTTCCATTGAAGGGCCGTTGAGTTCAGATGCTCCAGGCCGCCGCTTCCGCGAAGGTTGACGATAAAAAGGTAGTTATCGACCGGCATGTCGCCGAATATCTTTACGCATTCCTCGGCGATCTTTTTAACATCGACGGCGATCTTCTTTAGATCGTAGTTTCCCTCACCAGTGATGACGATCCGGTGCGGCTTTCCGCGGACGTCGAACGTGATCTCGTTAAATGCACTGACCTCGAAAGGCGAGTCGTACAGAATGTCGTAATTCGCCGCCCGAAATGTGTTTGCTCCGCCCGCGGCGACCGGCAGACCGGTTGCGACTTTCCACCCTGAGTATGGAACGACCTTCACCACCGACGGTGCGTTCAAATGTCCGGCCGGGAACATCAGCAGGGCCGCGTTATTCCAGAACGCATGCTCGTCATTCAACTCGTTCGTCCTGACCGTTAGCTCGTTCGCGTAGACACGATACGACGCGACGATCTCTTTTGCACCGCCGGTTTCGATCTGCCACGTATTCTTGTTTATCTTTTCCCATTTCAGATCGCGGCCGCGGGAGTCCCTGATCTTGAAATCCTGAACGTGTCGCGCATATTCGCGAATCAAATAACTGCCCGGAGTCCACACCGGCATCTTTAGTTCCGCGGTTGACGGCACGCGGCTCCATTTGAGGCGCATTTCTACCTCGAGCAAGTGTGTCGATGGCTTTGACATCGAAACCGTATAGCTGATATCGGGTGTCACCGCCGTTGCATTCGCGCTCGAAGTTCTCGATGCGGAAGTTCGTCTCGGTTGTGCGGGCGTTTCCTGATACATAAGAAAGATCTGGGCAAAGATTATCGCAATGACACTGACTGAAATTTTCTGAAGTCGCATTTCCTGTTTGTTCCCCCAAGTTCGTTACAGATCGTTTTTTGTTATCTTACTATAGACGTAACACTGAGGAGAGCACAGACCTTTTAGGATTCCCATGCGCGAACAACCGGTTGCAGAAGAAGTAAGGCCGCCTGACGCGCAGAAGTTTTTTACCCCTCCCCTGATCCTGATCTTCGTCATCGTTTTTATCGACCTAGTCGGCTTCGGGATGGTGATCCCTGTACTGCCGATCTACGCGCAGAACGAACCGTTTCTCGCGAGTCCGTTGGAGATCGGCTGGCTCGTCGCGATCTATTCGTTGATGCAGTTTATTTTCTCACCGATCCTTGGAAAGCTCTCGGATCGCTACGGCCGCCGGCCTGTTTTGTTTATCAGCCTGATCGGATCCGCTGCAGGCTATCTCGTCCTAGGATTCGCAAACACGCTCCTCCTGGTCTTCATCGGACGTATCGTCAGCGGCATCACGGGCGGCAACATCTCCGCCGCACAGGCATACATCGCCGACGTCACCACGCGGGAGAATCGGGCAAAGGGCATGGCGCTTTTCGGGGCAGCATTCGGGCTTGGATTTATTCTCGGCCCGGCGATCGGTGGAATTTCAAGTAAGTACGGCGTCCACGTTCCGTTCGTTATCGCCGCGATCCTTTCATCGATCAGCGCCGCGGCGGTTTACCTCGTGCTGCCCGAAACGAGGCAATTGCGATCGGAGAGTTCGACCGACGGGAAACCGGGTCGTATCTCCGAACTCTTCAGCTCACTCGGTGAGAAAACGTTCGGCACGATCAATCTGATCTATTTTCTCCTCGTAACATCCTTCTCGATCATGACGTACGCGTTCGTTCTCTACACCGCATTTACATTTGGCTACAACGCGGAGCAGAACGGTTACCTGTTCGCCTTCGTCGGCGTGATGGCCGTCTTCGGTCAGGGCGTGCTTTTCAGCTC
>JBKJOR010000393.1:0-6279 GCA_046595575.1 Pyrinomonadaceae bacterium
GAAGGTGCGGCAGATATGGGCTTTCCGCCCCTTCAGGGCGGCAGCGATTTATTGTGCCGTAGCAGAAGCTTCGCATCTGGCTAAATTCTGTGGCAGCTTCGCCGCCGCAAATTTAGTTTTGACACGGCCTCTGAAGCCGGAGGCAACTCGTAAGAGAAGTAGCTGACAATGCACATAAGACACGTTAAAAAAAGAGGCCGCCGGAATATACTTTCCAGACGGCCTCTTTTGTTTAACTCTGTCGACTAGCGTTACTTTCTTCCCTTGAGAAGAAAACCGATCACAAGGCCTATTGCCGCCGAGATCAAGATCGTCTGGCCCGGCTTTTGTCGAGCAAATTCCTTTGCATCTTCAACGAGTTCCTTTGGATCCTTGCTCTGGAGCTCCTTGAACTTATCCCCCGCCTGAACGAATTTCTCGCCCGCAAAATCTTTTGCCTTCGAGGCTGCGTCCTGCAGCTTTTGGCCATATTCCTGTGCCTGCATTTTTAAGTCTCCCAAAAATTCATCATCGAGCAAACCCCCCTGGGCATCCGTCCGCTCGGGAACGATGGGCATCAGGCCTTGTTCCAATTCGTGTTCTGCTTTCTTAACTTCAGCATCAAATTCCGACATACTTTTTCTCCTTCCCTTTGTATCGCGACACTATGGCCGCATAGCTATTGTAACGAATCTTATGAAAAAAAGTTCAGCCGCTTGACAACCTAATTCGCGAAGTGCGAGTCTTACTTTCGTATGTAAGTAAGCACTTACTTAGGAGAATCGTTTTATCAAAGAATTACTTAATTGTGACCACACGGGACGGATGCCGGCCGACCTTCGCCGCGAGCAAATCTTGCAGACCGCCGTTAATACCTTCTCGCAGCGGGGATTCAAGGGCACGACGACAAAAGAGATCGCGAAAGCGGCCGGTGTGTCTGAAGCCATCATTTTCAGACACTTCGCAACCAAGGATGAGCTTTACGGGGCCATTCTTCACAGTAAGTCCTGCGCCGACGGCTTGCACAAGTTTCCCTGGGAAGGGAACGAGGTGCTCAAGGAAGGTATCCGGCAAAGAGATGACTTTGCCGTTTTCTACAACATTGCCCTGGAGGCAATGACTAACCACCAGAAGGACGTGGGCTTCATGCGGCTGCTGTTCTACTCGGCACTCGAAGAACATGAATTGGCAGATCGCTTTTTCGGCGAGTTTGTATCGCAGGTCTATGGATTCATCGGCGAATACATCCGCGAACGGCAGGAAGAAGGAGCTATGCGGGAGGTCGAACCGCGGATAGTGGTGCGGGCGTTCCTCGGGATGCTTATTCACCACTCGCTCAACAACATTCTTTGGGATAAAAAGCGGAGCCTCCTCGACATTACTAACGAGGAAGCTGCAAAGAATTTTGCGGATATCGTACTTCGCGGGATCTTGAAATAGATGTACTGCGGCGGCAGCTCGCGGAAGTCATAACGAAATGAGAACTAAATTTGCTCTCCTTATCAATCTTTGTATCGTGGTGTTGGGAGCCGCGTTTATTGCCGGCTGCGGATCGAACGCCAATTCTGCGACGGCGAGCAATACGACCGAGCCGAAGATCGTCGACGTGACGACCGCTCAGGCGACGATCGTCCCGATACCGACCTATATTGAGGCGACCGGAAATCTAACGAGCGATGCGCAAACCGATGTTGCTCCGGCGGTCGGCGGCAAGATCGTCGAAGTGAACTTTGATATCGGAAGTTACGTGACTCAAGGTAGCGTGCTCGTTCGGCTCGATCCGCGGGACGCCCTTATCAGGCTCGACCAAGCTCGGGCACAGGTCGAGCAGCAGAGGCAGGCAGTTCAGCAGGCCGAAGCAAACGCCGATCAGGCGCTCGCAGCACTTCGCCAAACGCAAGCCCGCCTCGGTGTTCGCGACGGTGAGATTTTCCAAATCAAAGATTTCTCGCAGGTAAAGTCGATCGCCGCCCAGCTTGAGCTCGCGGATAAGGAGCTGAAACGAGCTGAAAGATTACTCGAAACCGGTGATGTGTCGCGCTCGATCTACGACCAGCGCAAGTCGCAACGCGATTCGCTTGTCGGACAAATGGATGAAGCCCGCTCGAACGCGGCCGTAGCGATCAAAGCTATCGACACCTCGCGCGCGGCTTATGAGTCAGTAAAGAGCGCGGTCGGGGTGGCTCGAGCCGGAGTGGTGAACGCTCAAACACAGGTCAGTGCGGCCCAAAAAGCTGTGAGCGATACAAACGTCCTGGCACCGATCACGGGTTACGTCGCAGAGCGGACAGCCGACGTCGGCGAATTTATCTCCCCGAATACGCCCAACACGAAGCTCGCGACGATCGTGCGGACGTCGACCCTGAGAGTTCGTATCGATGTTCCCGAACAGGACATCGCGAAAGTCGCGACCGGACAGGGGATCTCTGTCCAGACAAGTGCATGGCCTGACCGAAACTTTGCCGGTACGGTGGTCCGGATCTCGCCGAGTCTGAATGCGACCGCGAGAACCTTGACGGTCGAGGCCGAGATACAAAATGTTGACGGGTTGCTCAAGCCGGGCCAGTTCGCGACGGTCCGTATCACGCAGTCGAAACCGGAACCCGCGGTGATGATCCCGGTCCGGGCGGTCAAAACGGTCGGTGATACGAACTCCGTTTTTGTCGTCAAGGAAGGAATAGCCCGCGAGACATTTGTTCAGCTCGGCCTACTCGAGAACGATCGGATCCAGATCAAGTCGGGTGTCATCGAAGGCGATCAGGTCGTGGTTAGCGATCTAAATCAACTTACTGATGGTGTGTTCGTGAGGCAATAAACGAGTCCCTGGTCCCATGTCTTAAAGTCCCAGAATGAAGCTGAGACTTGGATGCAGACTTGGGACTTTTGGGACCAGGGACTAGGGACTAAAGTCTTATGCAGTGGCTAGCAGAAGTTTGCGTTAAGCGTCCGGTTTTCGCCACGATGCTGATCCTATCGCTCGTGGTGGTCGGTTTGTTTTCGTTTGTGTCGCTCGGCGTCGACCTCTTCCCGAAGATCGACTTCCCGACGATAACGATAACCGTCCTGAACCCGGGAGCATCACCCGAGGAGATCGAGACTGAGATCACCGAGAAGATCGAGGAAGCCGTCAATACAATCAGCGGTATCGACGAGCTGCGCTCGACGTCAGTCGAGGGGATCGCGCAGGTTTTCGTGGCGTTTGTCCTCGAAAAGGATGTGAACGTCGCTGCACAAGAGGTCGAGAATCGTGTGCAGACCGTCATCCCGAATCTTCCAGACACTGCTAAGCAGCCAACGGTTCAGAAGCTTGATACCGACGCGGCACCCGTGCTGCGTATCTCGGTCTCAGCACCGACCTCGCTACGCGAAGTAACGGAGATAGCGAAGAACCGTATCAAAGAGAGGATCGAATCGGTCAACGGCGTCGGACAGATCACGATCATCGGCGGACAAAAGCGGCAGATAAACGTCTGGGTCGACCCTGACAAAATGCGTTCGTATAGCGTCACGCCGACCGAGGTTTCGGCAGCGCTTCGCATTCAGAATATCGAGTTTCCGAGCGGCCGACTTGATGAGGGTCAGAAAGAAACCAGCGTGCGTACGATGGGCAAGATTCAAAAGCCCTCCGAATTTGACAATGTAGTCGTCGCGACGCGCGGTACCTACCAAGTCAGGATAAAAGATTTGGGCTACACCGAGGACGGAGCCGAAGAGATCCGATCCGAAGCGCGCCTGAATGGTGAGCCTGCCGTTACTCTGATCGTTTCCAAGCAGTCCGGTCAGAACACGGTCGCAGTCGCGCACGAGATCAAGGAGCGCCTGAAGGAGATCATCGGCGACAAAGAGAATGGGATCGCCGGAACGCTGCCCCCGGGATTTGAGGTGCGGATCATCGGTGACAACTCGATCTTTATCGAAAATTCGCTGGACGCGATCGAGGAGCATCTCATTGTGGGATCCATCCTTGCATCGATAGTCGTTTTCCTGTTTCTCTGGAATTTTCGTGCGACCTTTATCGCCGCGCTTGCGATTCCGACGTCGATCATCTCTACGTTCGCGTTGATGTACGCGATGGGCTACACCCTTAACTCGATCACGATGCTTTCTCTGACGCTAATGGTCGGCATCGTCATCGATGACGCTATCGTCGTTCTCGAAAATATTTACAGATTTATCGAAGAGAAGGGCATGGAGCCTTTCCAGGCAGCGATCGAAGGGACGCGTGAGATCGGGATGGCAGTTTTTGCGACGACATTGTCGCTGATGGCTGTGTTTGTTCCGATCGGTTTCATGCAAGGCATCGTCGGAAGGTTCATGTCGAGCTTCGGCCTGACCGCTTCGTTCGCAGTCGGGATCTCGTTACTCGTCTCGTTCACGCTTACGCCAATGCTCGCCGCACGATTGATCAAGCGTCCAAAAGCGAAGCTAGTCGGGGAGGAAGCAGAAGCTCTGAGTTCCAGATCTCAGGTTTCTCGTGATGCGGAAGGTTACGACAACAATCCTGATATCCGGGGCTCGAGACTAGAGACCGAGAGCGATTCGAAACATACGAGTTGGTTCCGACACGTCGATGGTGTTTACACCTTTCTTCTTAGATTTTCGATGGCCCATCGATGGGTGATCGTACTCCTGTGTGCTTTTGTTTTCGCCACGATCTTTCCTCTATTTGTTGGAATTCCGGGTACAGGTTGGAGCGGAGTCGGTAAGAACTTCCTTCCCGTCGACGACCAATCACAATACGAGGTGACCATCCGAGCTCCCGAGGGCTCGAGCCTCGGCGCGACAACGCAGTTATTCGAACGTGCGGCCGCAGAGATCCGGAAGATGCCCGGTGTCACAGACACACTTGTAACTATTGGTGGGGGTCAGCAGCAGGTCGTCAACAGCGGCTCGATATACGTCAAACTCTCCGACGTCGGCGATCGTGACCAGTCGCAAGAAGAGTTGATGGCCGCAACCCGCGACCTTTTCACGGACAAGCAAAGGTTCCCGACCGAGCTGCGTACGGCCGTCCAGCAGGTCGCGGCCTTCTCGGGCGGCGGCTTCCGAAATGCAAACGTTCAATTTTTGATCGCGGGCCCTGATCTAAAGAAACTCCAGGAATATTCGTCCAAGATCCTTGAAAAGATGAAGACGATCCCGGACGCCGTGGACGTCGACTCGACGCTCATCAGCGGAAAGCCTGAGGTACGGCTGGAGATCGATCGCGATGTCGCGGCCGACCTTGGCGTTCGCATCGGGGACGTCTCCCAAGCGCTCAACACCCTCGTCGCGGGTCAGGAAGCGACGACGTTCAATCAGGGAACCGACCAATTCGAAGTGCATGTGAGGGCGATCAACAGTTATCGCAGCGACGTTGAAGGGTTGAAACGGATCATCGTCCCGTCGGCTAAACTCGGCTTGGTTACGCTCGACCGGCTTGTAAAAGTTTCGAGCGGAACGGGGCCGAGTTCGATCGACCGAACAAATCGTCAGCGGCAAGTTACGCTTCTGGCGAATACAAAACCGGGCGGTTCGGCGACGGACATAACGGCGGCGATCGACAGTTTTGTAGAAACGCTCGGACTGCCTCCGGGATACACGAAAGGCTACGTCGGACAGTCGAAGGAGTTGGGCAAATCGCTCTACTACTTCGCACTCGCGATCGTGCTCTCATTCATCTTCATGTACATCGTGCTCGCCGCTCAGTTCGAATCGTTCATCCATCCGGTGACGATCCTGCTGACGCTGCCGCTCTCGATACCCTTTGGAATAGTGAGTCTCTTGATCACGGGCCAAACCGTCAACATCTTTTCCGGACTCGGACTTTTACTTTTGTTCGGGGTCGTTAAAAAGAATGCGATCCTGCAGATCGATCACACCATGAATTTGCGGTCGCAGGGAATGAATCGGTATGACGCGATCATTCAGGCGAACCGCGATCGTCTTCGGCCAATCCTGATGACGACGATCGCACTGGTTGCCGGCATGATCCCGCTCGTACTTTCGACCGGTGCCGGGTCGGGAACAAATCGCTCAATCGGTGTTCTTGTCGTCGGCGGACAGTCGCTGTGCCTGCTCCTGACACTGCTCGCAGTGCCAGTGTTCTATTCGCTGTTCGACGACGCGTCCGAATGGCATATTTTCCGCCGTATCGGCCAGGTATCGGACTGGCTGTTTGGGGGATTGAAACGAAAGTTTCAGACGGCGACGAGTTCGTTTTTTGGTAAGCCGTAGTGGATTTGGGATTTGGGATTTGGGATTTGGGATTTGGGATTTGGGATTTGGGATTTGGGATTTGGGATTTGGGATTTGGGCTTC
>JBKJOR010000047.1:0-4744 GCA_046595575.1 Pyrinomonadaceae bacterium
AGTGCCGGCACGGGATTCTCGTTTATAACTTTTACGAGTGTTCCATCGGCCCGATACAGACGCTGTTGCGACGGTGTTCGCACGTCGCTAACGCTGTCGATGAAAAATGCAAATGTCGGATCGAATGATGCAGAGTGAACTCCGCCGCCTTGCGTTAGACGCACGACGGTTCCATCCGCGATGCGAACGCGGTAAACGTTCTCGGCGATGTGGCTGTCTTTTGTCGCCGAGAAATATGCCCATCCGTTCTTCTCATCTACGCCGTAAAGGTTTCGGATCTCCCAATCGCCGCTCGTGAGCTGGCGGATCAGCTTTCCGTTATTGTCATACAAATACAGATGCCGCCAACCGTCCCGGGCCGACTGCCAAAGCGCGGTGCCGTTAGCGAGGAATTCTGGATTGTCATAGACCTCGACCCATGCAGGCGTCTTCTCCTGAAGAAAATTCGTGAATGTTCCGTCGAGGCGGGCGGCATTCAGATCAAGGAAAGTCTGTTCACGATTCTGAGCCTGAAACATCACGTTCTTGCTGTCCGGCGTCCACGCGACGCGGGCGATCAGGAGATCTTCAGGCGTGTACTTTGCAAGATTGACGAATTTCACTGCATCACCGAAGCGGACCACACCGCCCGGAAGACGGCGGCCGACCGCTGGAATGCGTCCGACATTCGGCACCCATGAACTCTTCGTTATATCCGCGATGCCGAGTCGCACAAGCGGATTCGGATCGCCTGCCTGCGGGTAATCGGTATTCTCGACGACCTGGTTGTCGACGATGTCGTTGGTAAGGACGAACTTCGGTACCGGCGATTCGTCGAGCCTCAAGAAAGCGATGTACTTCGAATCGGGCGACCACCAATACGCACGAAAGTTGCCGCGACCATAGATCTCTTCCTGGTAGATCCAGTCGAGATAGCCGTTAAGGATCTTCTCGGCTCCGTCACGAGTCAGCTGCTTCTCGCGGCCCGTTGCTACATCGACGACGAAGATGTTGTTTCCGCGGACGAAGCTTACCCATCGGCCGTCCGGACTGAAGTCCGGCTCTTGCTCTTCTTCAGCGTTGTTCGTGAGTCGGCGAATCGTTCCCGTCGTAGTGTTGTAGTGCCAGAGATCGTTGGCGTTGTTCAAGATCACGGCCGCTTCAGCGGGATCGAATTGCAGACCGGGCGCATTTGCGAGCTTTGCAGCTTCTGCCGGAGCGACGCCTTCGCGTTCGAGTTGTGTCTGCAACTTTCGAGCGTCAAAGAAATCCCGCGACTCGCCCGTCACCGCATCGACTCGGAGCAGTTTGCCCGCGGTCGCCTGACGGAAAGATTTTCCGTCGCGTGCCCATGTTAACCGTGTTGGCGTACCGGCGAAGTTAACCCGGACCTTCGAATCGAGACTGAAGATATCGTCGATCGTCAGCAGCTTGTCCTGCGCAACGACGGCCGACGCGAGAAGTGAGATCGCGAGCAATACCAGTTTGATCTGTTTCATAGATTTGAATGAAAACGGAAGAGTAATTTTGATGAAGTATAGAGGAGAGTAAGCTGGATATGCCAGCGATCCGGCCCACCGTAGGACGGACTGTTCGTCTGTAACAGCCGACGACGGTCGGCGGTGCAACATCTCTCGCGGACGTAGGACGGACTGTTAGTCCGTACCGGCCGGCACGGTCCTGGCGTTGCAATATCTCTCGAGCCTGTGACGGGGACGGACTAACAGTCCGTCCTACGCCTTTGGATGCGACTTGTCGTAGACCTCGATCATCTTTTCCATCGACACCAACGTAGGACGGACTGTTAGTCCGTCCCAGCCGGCGCGATCAGACGTTGCAATATCTCTCGAACTGTCCTGGTGGACGGACTGACAGTCCGTCCTACTCGGCGGACTAACAGTCCGGCCTACGCTTTCGGATGCGATCTGTCGTAGACCTCGATCATTTTCTCCATCGACACCTGCGTGTAGATCTGCGTCGTCGACAAACGCGCGTGGCCGAGCAGCTCCTGGATGTCACGCAGGTCGGCGCCCGAATCGAGCAGATGCGTCGCGAAAGAATGTCGCATGCTGTGCGGAGAGATGTCATGCACGGACGCGCACAATTTGATGTACTTGTCGATCATCCGACCGATACTGCGGGTCGTGATCCGGGTTCCCTGATAATTCAAAAAGCACGCCTGCATGTCGCGTTTCGCTTCCGGGCAGTTACTTAAAAAAATGCCGCGCGTTTCGTCCAGGTAGTGCATGAGCGTCTGTAACGCCGGTTCGCCGAACGGCACGATCCGCTGCTTGCGGCGCTTGCCGGTCACACGGACGAGCCGCGAGCGAAAGTCGATGTCTTTCAGATCGATGCTCACCAGCTCGCCGACACGGATACCGGTCGCGTAGAGGAACTCGCAGATCGCACGGTCGCGTCTCCCGAGGTCGGTCGCAGTGTCGGGTGTTTCGATAAACCGCACGGCGTCTTCCATCGAAAGATGGTTCGGCAGTTTGCGTTCGATGCGCGGGGTCGCGACAAGCTTTGCGGGGTTTGATTCGAGCTTGCCTTCCCGAACAAGAAACTGGAAGAAGGTGCGAAGAGAAGCAAGCTTTCTCGCTATCGAGGATTTCTTCTTATCGGCGGCGTGGAGTTCGCCCATCCACTCGCGGATCGTCAGCCGGTCGATGTCGCCGACCTCTACGTCGTCCCGCTTCTCGATCTTCAGCAGGTGATCACGAAACTGCCCGAGATCGCTCGCATAATTCCGCAACGTATGCGGGCTGAGGTTCCGCTCGTATTCAAGGTGCTGGAGGAATTCGCGTAGAAGTTTAGTGAGCATGGATCGTTGATCGTTAATCGTTAATCGTAAATCGTTAATCGTGAATAGAATAACTAAGGCCTTCGAATTTACGACCGCGTCAACTATTTATTCCCTATCCGCGATCAACTATTAACGATTCACGATTCACGATTAACGATTAACGATTGAAGTACCCCTTCCTCGTACGCAGCGTCAGGTTCGGGCGGTTCTTGAGCGCCAGCGTTATTTCGCGAAACTGTCCGCGTTTCTCGGACTCGTCGTCCGGGTAATAACTGAGGACGTATTGCTGCGAAAGCTCCGCCGAGATTTGCCGGAACGCATCGTCAAGCTCGCGCTCGTCGACCGGGGAATACACTGCCCCGCCGGTCTGACGGGTTATCTCACCCATTCTCCGCTCGGCCGTAAGAGCCCGGAGGTTCGCACTACCGCGTCGCGAACCGGTCCGCTTAAAGTTTTCGAAATCCGTCGTCTTGACGACGTAAACCTGACAGTTGCCGAGCTGCAATGCCCGCACCGTCTCCTCGAACGTTACATCGCTCTTTGTATCGTCCCCATCCGACACGATAACCATCACGCGGCGGCCGGAGACTTCGCGAAGATAATCGGCGGCCAGGATAATGCCCTCAAGCAGCGCCGTCGCGCCCTCGGGCGTCGGGAACAGCTCGATTGCATTTGTGAGCGACGTTACATCGGAGGTAAATGATTGCTCCAACTCGGTAGTCGTCGCAACACTGAACAGCGCTGCCAGATCCTTCTCCGGTCTAAGAACCCGACGAAAAAACTTGATCGCCGCAACCTTTTCAAACTCGCGAGCGATAAGCACGCTCGACGAATTGTCGAACATCATCGCAAGCCGGATCGGGCTTTCGCTCCTCGAAAGCTCACTTATTTCCGCCGGCTTTCCATCGATACGCAACTCAAAATCCGCAAGGTTGAGATTAGCCACCGCACGTCCATTTGCATCGACGACAGAGACCGGAATCGGAACGAGGGTCGAAGATACCCGAACCACATCGCCATCTTCAGGCCGGGGCGTCGGTCGTGGCTTTACTTCGGAACCGTGGGGTGTGGCTTGTGTGGGAAGGTATATTATTGTCGGCTGTCCAGGGGGCCGCGGCGTCGGCGTCTCGTTTGGCTTTATACGTCCGGACTGCGCGGACGAGCCCGCGACTAGAGTGAGAATCAAAAGTAAATATGAGCCGAGCTTCATAGGTCATTTCCGCTGCTTTGATTAGCGACGGAGGTTGTCGGTTGCTTACTGTCCGGGCTTGCCTGCGCTTCTTCGAACAGTATGATTCAAATCCTTTGCGACTTTGCGTCTTTGCGGCAAACATACTTCATAAACTCATCCCAAGCCTCTAACGCCAAATCGACCTGTACCACATGCCGTTCACGTTTGTTTCGATACTTCTTTCGCAACTCGACCGGCAGCTGCTCGAGCAGGCCGAAAGTGATATTCACCGGCTGGAAGTTTTTCGTCTCGACATTCGAAACATATCGGCACAGCGCCCCGATGGCAGATGACGATGGTGCGGTCAGCATCGGCTGTTCACGCAAAACCCGGACAGCATTTATCCCAGCGAGCCAGCCGGTGGCGACCGATTCGACATAGCCTTCGACCCCCGTGATCTGTCCCGCAAAGAAAAGCCTGGGGTTCTCCCGCGTTGAAAGATCTTCGTTGAGGATCTTCGGCGAGTTGATAAATGTGTTCCTGTGAATCTGGCCAAATTGAAGAAACTCGGCGTTTTCCATACCGGGGATCAGACGCAGCACGCGTTCCTGTTCACCGTAACGGAGGTGATTCTGAAATCCGACCATGCCATACGCGTCTGCCATTAAGTTTTCCTGACGAAGTTGTACGCATGCATAGGCTTCGTAGCCGGTCTTTGGATCAGGCAATCCCTTCGGCTTCATCGGTCCAAATCGGAGCGTATCGACGCCACGGCGTGCGATCTCCTCGAT
>JBKJOR010000189.1:0-3593 GCA_046595575.1 Pyrinomonadaceae bacterium
CGCATCCATCCAGTTATCGCCACTGCCAACTTCGACAATGAGAGGTGCATCGAGATTCGCGGCGGCCTCCATTTCACGTTTGATAATCGCGCTCGCCCGTTCAACTTCGGCGATCGGCGATTCGAAAAGCAGCTCGTCGTGGACCTGCATGATCATCTTCGTTTCCAGCTTTTCCTTTTTCAATGCAGCGTGCACGCGTAGCATCGCGATCTTTACGATATCGCTGGCAGTTCCCTGGATCGGCATATTGATCGCCTCGCGTTCGGCACGGGAGCGGACGCTGTAGTTTCGATCGTTGATCGAAGGAAAGTAGCGACGACGCCCAAACAGAGATGCGACGTATCCCTGCTTCCGGGCCGTTTCCGGGATCTCGTCCATGTACTTTCGAATGCCTTTGTACGTTTCGAAATAATCCGCGATCACTTGCTTCGCCTCGGTCCTGCTGATCCCGACGCGCGAGCTTAGCCCGAAAGCCTCGACCGCGTACGCGATACCGAAGTTGACTATCTTCGCCAGCCGCCGTTTTTCTTTCAATTCCTTTTCGTCTTTCGCACCAAACACAAGGCGCGCGGTCTTTGCGTGGATATCCTCGCCCGTCTGATACGCCTCGAGCATCACCGGATCACGCGTGATGTGCGCCAGGATCCGCAACTCGAGTTGTGAGTAATCCGCAGACAGCAGCTTGTTTCCTTTTTCCGGAATGAACGCCTGTCGAATGCGGCGGCCGAGTTCGGTACGGATGGGAATGTTCTGCAGGTTCGGATCCGTCGAACTCAAACGTCCCGTCGCCGCCACCGTTTGATTAAGGCAGCCGTGGATCCGGCCATCGGGCGAGATCATCCGCGGCAGTGCGTCCGCGTACGTCGCTTTGAGCTTGTCCATCTCGCGATAGTCGATGATGAACTTCGCGATCTCGTATGTGTGCGCGAGCTCATCGAGCACATCGCGGCTTGTCGAGACCTGACCGGTCGCGGTCTTGCGCCCCGTCGAGATGTTCAGCTCCTCGAAAATCTCGCCGACCTGCTTCGGCGAACCTATGTTGAACTCGCGTCCCGCAGCTTCATAGATCTTTCCACGAAGGGTGTCGAGTTCTTTTGCAATGAACTCGGAGAATTCACGCAAATACTCGCCGTTCACCTTCATTCCCGCCATCTCGATATCGGCGATAACGGCTTCGATCGGCATTTCGATCTCGTCATACAACTTGGTCATGTCGGCATCGACGATCTTGCTGCGGACGACAGGTGCCAATTGAAACACCCAGTCGGCACGCTCGGCTGCCCGATATGCCGTCTCCGGAAAGTTGTCCGGGACCTCGGTCGCTGGTTCGCTTTCGAGAAACGCCTGGGCGAGATATTGGACGGAGTAATTTGATCGCGTCGAATCGAGCAGGTATGCGGCGACCATCGGATCCTCTTTCAATGCTGCTGGCTCGATACCGAGAGTAGCTAGAACTCCCATGTTGCGCTTGTGATCGTAGGCCGACTTTTCAAGAAATCCGTTCGAGAAGATGTCACGCAGCGGAGCGAGCGCGGCATCTCTTCCGTCCTTGAAATTATCCAGATCGATGTAGTGCGCGACACCCGCCGCGATGGCGATCGCTATCCCAACGGGCGGGACCTTATGAAAGGAGCTCAGTCTTTCGTCGGCATTCGAATCGTCGACTTCGAAGCTCCAGTGCTCGACTTCCCATAATTTCCTGATCAGCTTATCCAGATCGACACGGTTATCGATCAGCGAATATGTTCGTTCGATCGCCGGCGCTCTTCCGCTGTCGGCCGTTTCGAAGAGCGTCGCCGAATCGGCAAACTCGCGGATCATGGAGTTGAATTCAAGTTCGCGAAACAGAGCATAGGCGGCCGCTCGATCCGGTTCGCGGGCTTTGACCTGGTCGAGATCGAGTTCGATCGGGACTTCGCAATGTATCGTCGCCAACTCTAGTGACTGTCGAATGATGTCCTGATTGTTTAGCAGACTCTCACGATACGTCTTGTGCGTTACCTTGTCCGCGTTCTCCATCGCTCCTTCGGCCGAGCCGAATTCAAGAACCAGCTTGAGCGCTCCTTTCTCGCCGATCCCTGGAGCACCGGGGATGTTGTCGACCGAATCGCCCATAAGTCCGAGCAGATCGATTATCTTCGATGGAGGCACGCCAAATTTATTTTCGACCCAAGCCGCGTCACACCACTCGATCGCGGGCACAGCGACCTTGCGCTTTACGTTCTGCGAATTTTGCCGCATCGCAATGACATGCGGATCTTCGACAAGCTGGCAAAGATCTTTATCGTTGGAAACTATGACGGCCTGCAGGCCCTTGGCGGCGACCTTCTTCGCGAGAGTTCCGATCACGTCGTCGGCTTCGAATTTTTCAGCCTGGAGGATCGGGATGTTAAATGCCTCACATACGCGAAGAATGTATGGGATCTGATCGGCAAGATCGCTCGGCATTGCCTCGCGGTTCGCCTTGTATGCGGCGAACGAATCGTGTCTGAATGTCGATTCCTCAGATTCGAAGATCGCTGCGATGTAATCCGGCTTCTCATCTTTCAGAAGCTTGCGCAGCATGTTCGTAAATACGAAAACCGCTTGAGTGACCTCACCCTTGCTGTTGCGAAGCGGCTCGGCACGCGCATTCATCGGGGCAAAAAAAGCCCGATAGATGTGCGACATCGAGTCGATCAAAAATACACGTTTCATCTCTTTTAAGGTCTGATGATAGATAAAGCCCGAAGGAGAAACAAGTTAGACCAGAAGCGTCGCGTAAGGACATCGAGGCCGCGGGTCCGGAGTCAGAACCGGGAGCGGTAGCGACCGGGTGTCACCGTGAGTCGCTTTTAGTTCATGTCACATTTGCTCTCTAGCCAACCTCACGAAGCGCCGGGAATGTCCCCCCTACACGGCCGGGTCACCCGGTCGCTACCGCTCCCGGTTCTGACTTCCTCTGCACCGCCCGGAGCATCGATGCTTTCGAGCCGACGGCAAATTGCTTCTGCAAATAACGGCTGTACGGGTAGCCGAGCCTTACGAGCATGTGGCCCGGACGTGAGAACGCGAAGATGTCGTACCAAACTTCGTTGCTTTCCCGATCAAACTCGACGATAAATCTTTCTTCACCGATCTCGACGTGCTCGGTCAGCGTGCCGTATGCGAAGCCGAAACGGTCGGGCTCATCGATCACATAGACGATCCGACACGAGCTGAGGGAATAGAATCCGAGGTGATGTGCGAGGAGCGCAACATTCCGCCCGAGCTCGATCGGAGTGTCCGTGTAGATGAGCGTCAATCCTGGAACATCGAACATCTTCCAAGAACGGATCGCGTCTTTTGCCTGCTGAAATACAGCGTGACCTTGACCGAGCAGAATTCGATTGTGATCGACGTTATATCCTTCCGGAGCAGTGACCCGCGTCGCACCGACCTCAGGGTAGGAATATCTGTCAGAAGCTCGCGAGTGCAGGAATTCTTCGATTACTTCGACGCTGGGCTTGGATAACAGGAACATTTTGACTATGCAGAATCTATGGAAATCTGGATTGGTATTCAAGTTTGACAACGAAATTACCGTCACGATATCCTTACCATTCGTTTTGCGG
>JBKJOR010000349.1:0-4609 GCA_046595575.1 Pyrinomonadaceae bacterium
CCGCGAGGTTCGCCGAGACCGCGACGCCTGAGCCGGAACTCGAGCCGCACGGATTCTGATCAAGAAAATATGGATTATTTGTCTGCCCGCCGCGTCCCGACCAGCCACTGATAGAACGGTTCCCGCGAAAGTTTGCCCATTCACTCAAGTTCGTTTTGCCGATGATAACGGCCCCGGCTTTTCGCAACCGCTCAACGATAAACGCATCGCGTTTCGGTCGTGGTGCGTCGACAAGCGCGAGCGAGCCCGCGGTCGTCATCATCCGATCCGCAGTGTCGATGTTGTCTTTTATCAGGATCGGGATGCCGTGGAGTGGAGAACGCACTTTTCGCCGCTTGCGTTCCCTGTCCATTTGATCAGCGATCGCGAGCGCGTCTGGGTTGATCTCGATCACCGAGCGCGTTTTTGTATCGATCTGTTTGATGCGTTCGAGATACATTTCCGCCAACCGTCGCGCTGTCAGTTTTCCCGACTTCATCTGTGCCTGAAGCTGCGGGATGGTGACTTCTAAAAGCTGGGGAAACGGTTCGTTGTCGAACGTCATGCCCTTAGCATCGCCGAGGAATGTGAGCGCAGCCAAACCAGCGGCGCCCGCTTTGAGAAATTCTCGTCTGTTCTGTTTGTTTTCGATCATGTTTAAGCGGGAAAATTTTAGCACTGGAGATTGGCTAACGCGAAGCCGCTTTGAGCGAGATTGACAGACTGCGACGCACGAGATTTGCGTGCGCCAAATCATCTCGCCTAGCGAGCGAAAGCATTAAAGCCCGGGCTCGAGCCCGGATGCCCGCTGCATGCAATGCAAGCCGTAGTAGACGACAACAGGCTGTCGCTCACACACGTGAGCGCGACTAGCGGTGTACTCCGGCGAGGTCTCCTTGACCGTCGCCAACCAACCGCTCGCGTTGTGAGCTAAGCCTTTGTTGCTCTGTGTTGAGTATATCGCCCTTGCTCACGCGCGGGCTTTTGCATGTCATGCGAGCGCCGCAGTTTAGAATCTAGATCTCTCGCGTAAAGCAAGGTCGCCAGAGACAAGGTGCAAAAGCCCACGCGTAAGCAAGGGCGATACACTCACCGTAGTGGAACCCCGTCACCGGAATAAGTTTGTCGCCTTTCGCGACTCTGCGTATTACCGAAGAGCTCTTTGGTCAATAAAATTTCTAGCCAAGCACGTACCTACGAAGGCGAACACAGAAGTAGCGACGAAAGAAGCGCCGAATAGCGCGACAGTGACAAACAAAAATTCTGAGATTGAGGGAAGCATTGGAAAAAAGGGAGGAGGCTGGCCGGAAAGATTAGTACTTAACGGCGGGGCGTCGCCGTTAAAAGATTATCGACAGTCAACCGCCCAATTATTAGAAGAGCCTCCAACGAGAAAACTAAGATGAAAGAACCGGTAAAACTGATCGCCAACCAAGCTGGAAGAAATTTTTCAACTCTACTTCTTAACCTCGATATTATTGCCATTGCGAGTAGGTACGAAGCAGCGCCCCACGCTAGACGAAAGGGTTCCTGCCAGAATACAGAAGTCGAGTCTATCGAATAGTAAACAGTTCTCAGGTAGACGAGAACAATTAGCGTCGATATGCCAAGAATGCACGCTAAGCCGGCGATGCGAATGTCCGAGCTCTTATACGCGTAATTTGATTCCGACCGTACCAAACTCTAATCCGCAAACGCGACACTCAACTGCTTCAACTTCATCGAATCGCTCTTATCAAGATCGTCAACATCCGGTCGATCGATGTAGTTGTAAAGGATGTCGCGCTGCTGGGGGATGAAACCGGCTTCGCGGATCTGATACCTCAAATCTTTTTCATTCGCCTCTACGTGAGCACCGGCGGCCGATACGACGTTCTCTTCGATCATGATCGAACCCATGTCGTCGGCGCCAAAGCGAAGCGAGCTCTGCCCGAGCTTTAGCCCTTGCGTCAGCCACGATGCCTGTATGTGCTGGATGTTATCTAAAAATAAACGCGAGACAGCGACCATCTGTAGGTAATCGATGCCCGTCGGCTCTTCGGTGATCTTGCGTCCGAGCGCAGTGTTCTCGCGCTGGAACGTCCACGGAATGAACGCCGTGAATCCGCCGGTCTCGTCCTGCACATCACGGACCCGTTGCAGATGCCGCACGCGATGCTCGATCTTATCGCCGATGCCGAACATCATCGTCGCAGTCGAGCGGAGACCGACCTTGTGAACCGCACGCATCACATCAAGCCATTCCTGCGTGTTGCATTTTGTCGAGACACGCTTTCGAACTTCGTCATCGAGAATTTCGCCGCCTCCGCCGGGCAGCGAATTCAATCCCGCATCCTTCAACCGCTGCATGATCGTCACGTAATCGAGTTTTGAGATCAACGAGATGTTGTGGATCTCAGGCGGCGAAAAACAATGCAGTTGAAACCGAGGATACTTTGCGTGTAAGGTCCGCAGCAGATCTTCGTACCACTCGATATTAAAATCCGGATGCAGTCCGCCCTGCATCAGCACACCTGTTCCGCCGAGCGCGATCGTTTCGTCGATGCGCTTTTCGATCTCTTCGATCGAATGAACGTACGTGTCGGGTTTCCCCGGTCGTCGGTAGAATGCGCAGAAGGTGCAGACGACATTGCACACGTTCGTGTAGTTTATGTTGCGGTCGATGATGTAGGTAACGACGTCGGTCGGATTATGTCGGGTGCGTATCTCATGCGCAGCAAGACCGATCCGGACGAAGTCGTTTGATTCGAGCAGCGCGGTGCAGTCTTCGGACGTCAGACGCTCGCCGGCCAGGGCTTTATCAAGTAAGGGTTGAATCGACGCTTCCATCAACTTCATTCTAACAAAAGCCGCGGTTAGAATCAGGGTGCGGACCGAGTTGAAAGTTGATAATTGATAGTTGAAAAGCAAGAACTTAGTCTAGCGCCGTTATCCACTATCAATTATTAACCGGTCCCACCCACGGATGTCGAAATCGCAAAAGCTAACAAATCTAAGGGCGACGCTGACGAAATCGAAGTCAGGCTGGTATTTCCTTCGCTTCCCGGCCGAAGTCGGACTCCGGTTTCAGACTGACGCAAGGACACGTCGTGTCGTCTGCACGCTTGATGGTAAACATACGTTTCAATGCGCGCTTCTGCCAAACAAAGACGAGTTCTGCATCGGCGTGAACAAGGCCATCCGGGAAAAGCTTGGTCTCGAAGACGGGACCGTGGTTCAAGTCAAACTGGAACACGACACAAGCAAATACGGTGCGCCTATGCCTGCAGAACTAAAGGAAGTGCTGCGGCAGGATCGCGACGGCAATCGACTATTTCATAAGCTTACTGCCGGCAAACAGCGAAGCCTGATCTATATGATCGCAAGCGTCAAAGATGTCGACAAAAGAATTCACCTGGGACTAATTGTTCTCAAACACATCGTCGACAACAACGGCAAGGTCGTCGACGCCAAGCTCTACGAAGAAATGAAACGCCCCGCCCTTTGACTCGCCACCTCCTTTCAAAGCTCGTCGCTCTCTCGGCAAGAGTGATATGAAATTCACGTCACTAGTGCGTATCAGGTTAAGGAGCGCTCGCTGGTGGAGAGAAGTGATGGACGGACGTGAAACACAATTTGAAATGAACGACATCGGGTTGGCGATTTTTGCGATCGTTGCCGGATGGCTGCTGATTTTTCAGTCGGGCCTATTCTAGGTAGTCGAGCGGTCGCGAACGCTCGATCAATCCCGATTCTGCCGCAAGTTTGAAATAAAGTTCCAGCCCGGCCTGCATAGAATCGTCTATCGAGTATCGGATGTTTTCTGAGAGGTAAGTCATCATCTCGGCCCGGTCCAAACCGATCTCAGAGCCGTAATTCGAGACGATCTCATCCAGATGCATCAAGCCTTCGTCTCGGGCGGATGCGAAATCGATCGACAGCTTGTCTCTCCTCGTCATCCACATTGCGAACACAAAACCGAGACCGGTGTGATGTCTCCACAACTCGGCGAGGTCAAACTTTCTGAGTGCGGAATGCGGAGTGCGGAGTGCGGAATCCAAACTGCGGAAGGTTCCTTCCGGCTCATGGATGATATCGGGGTCCTTTTTGTTAACGGGCTCTCGCCTCGAAGATTCCGCATTCCGCACTCCGCACTCCGCAATCGAAAGCGCCGGATCGCCGATCAGCAAAGCGCAGTCGGACGTGTCGAGCATCGAGTCAAGATCCGGCTGTGCATCCCGCCACTCCGGCTCAATATCCAGAAAATGTTGGAAGATTATCTTGGTCAGCACAACGGATGTTTTGGATGACGCGTCGAGCGAGACCGATCGGACATCCTCCAACTCTTTCCCTCGCGTAATAAGACAGACACTTCGGACCCGATCTATCGCCCCGACGCAGACGCTTGGGATCAATCGCATTCCGTCGAGCTGTTGAAAGGTAATTACCGGAACGAGTGCGGCATCAACGCGATCCTGCGACAAGAGCTCAGCCGAACGTGCCGGGGCATTGTCGAGGATCAACTCAACGCGTCCGCGGTGCGATCCGTAGAGGAAGCTCCAGATCAGCGGTGCAGTGTTCGAATAGCTTGAAGCGGAAATGCGGGGTGTAGGCATTCGTCAGAACCGCCTGTCCGAAGCGGCTGGTGGAA
>JBKJOR010000082.1:0-8845 GCA_046595575.1 Pyrinomonadaceae bacterium
ATGTCGGCGATCGAGCCTGGCTTCAGAGTCCCCCGATCTTTGAGCCGGAATATTCGTGCGGGGTTTGTCGAACAGAGTTCGACGAGGCGGGCGAGATCGATAACGCCCTTGTGAACGAGTTCATTGAAAGCAAGACCGATCGCGGTTTCGAGACCGGTTATGCCGAACGGTGCCCTATCGTACTCGAGAGCTTTCTCGTCCTGATGATGCGGAGCGTGATCCGTCGCGATCGCATCAATGGTGCCGTCTTTCAGTCCGTCCAGAATTGCGGCGAGATCTTTCTCACTTCGCAGCGGCGGAGCCATCTTGGTGTTTGTGTCGTACCCTTCGACCGCCTTGTCGGTGAGCGTGAAGTGATGAGGCGTGACCTCGCACGTCACGTTTATGCCTTCGTTCTTCGCCCGCCGAACTGCCTCGACTGAGCCCGCCGTCGAGACGTGCGCGATGTGAATATGCGCACCCGTTTCTTTTGAAAGAAGAATATCGCGGACTACGTCTATGTCTTCGGCGAGAGCGGGCATCCCTTTCAAGCCAAGTAGCAGCGAGATCTCTCCCTCGTTCATTACGCCGCCGGACGAGAGTGACTTGTCTTCGCAATGATCGACCACAGGCAGATCGAAATCCTTCGCATACTGCATCGCCCGTCGCATTATTCCTGCGCTCGGCACCGGACGGCCGTCGTCGGACACGGCAACCGCTCCCGCGGCTTTCATTTCACCCATCTCTGCGAGTTCGCTGCCGTCCGAAGATTTCGTGATCGCTCCGATCGGAAAGATATTTGCCGAGCCGGCCCGCTCGGCCTGCTCGATCATGTACCGGGTAATGGCGGCGTTGTCATTCACGGGCTGCGTATTCGGCATAGGGCAGACGCTTGTCCATCCGCCCGCAACAGCCGCAGCGCATCCGCTCGCGATCGTCTCTTTATGCTCCTGGCCCGGTTCGCGAAGATGCACATGCATGTCGATAAACCCGGGAGCGACGAGCAAACCCGACGCATCGAAAACCTCGCAACCGTCGGGCGGTGTTTCGTTCGGTCTGATCCAAGCAGATACCCGCCCGTCCTCGACGAGTACGGACATGCCCGTATTTTCAGGTGCGGCCGGATCGATGAGGTGGCCGTTTGCGATGAGAAGTTTCATAAGGAACGCCGGCATCCTGCCGGCAGAAATCGAAAAGAGCCGGCAAGATGCCGGCGTTCCACGTACTTAACCGCTTGTCATACTCCCACCCGTCGCCAAATACAACACCGCCATCCGAACGGCGACGCCGTACTTCACCTGATCAAGTATCAGTGACCGCGAACTATCTGCGACATCCGACGAGATCTCAATCCCGCGATTCATCGGACCTGGATGCAGAACGATCGCGTCTTTCCTTGCCAGATCGAGACGTTCGTTCGTAAGACCGTAATGAATCGCGTACTCGCGAAGCGTCGGGAAGTAAGCCGAGTCCTGACGCTCGCGTTGAATGCGGAGGATCATAACAACATCGGCGCCTTCGATTGCTTCCTCAACCTTCGGCATCACTGATAGGCCTTTGTCGACGAGGTTTTGAAAATCCTTGGGAACTAATGTCCCGGGTCCGGCGACCCTCACCGTGGCTCCAAGCTTTGTCAGCAGATGAATATTCGAGCGGGCGACGCGACTGTGCAGAATGTCGCCGATGATCGCGACGTTCAGGCCTTTGATCTTCTTCTTATGCTCGCGGATCGTCATCGCGTCGAGTAACGCCTGAGTCGGGTGCTCATTCGCACCGTCGCCCGCGTTGACGATCGCCGCTTTGCTTACTTTCGCAAGTTGATGGGGAACGCCGGCCGAGCCGTGACGCACGACGATACAATCCGGATCCATCGCGTCGAGATTGAGAGCAGTGTCGAGAAGCGTTTCCCCCTTGGACAAGCTCGACGACGACACACTGATATTCACCGAGTCGGCCGAGAGTCGCTTTGCGGCGAGCTCAAACGACGTGCGAGTTCGGGTGGACGATTCGAAAAAGAGATTGATGACGGTCTTGCCGCGGAGCGTCGGGACTTTCTTGATCTCGCGTGCATTGATCTCACGAAAATTCTCGGCCGTGTCGAGAATGCCGGTGATGTCCGCCGCGGAGAGACTGCGGATACCCAGGAGGTCTCGTCTTCTGTACGGTTTGTCCATCAAGGTGCAAAAGCCCGAGCGTAAGCAAGGGCGGTATCGGAACGCTGGGAAACGTGTGCCGCCGACCTATTGGCGAAGTGCGTTTCGAATTTGTCGATGTCACCCATAGTTGAGCATATCGCCCTTGCTTACGCGCGGGCTTGTGCATCGTGTCGCGACCTTAACTGAGTTCTCGCCTCAGGCAACAAAAAAGCAAGGTGTTTACCTTGCTTCGAAAATTAGGGACTCGGCTTCTCAAAAATGCCTACGGCTTCGATGTCATCGTATTCTTTCAACATGACCTTTATTATCTCGGTCTGCTTAGTCGGCACGACCTTGCCTATAAAGTCCGCCTGGATGGGAAGTTCGCGATGTTCGCGGCCACGGTCGATCAGAACGGCTAGCTGCACCTTTCGAGGCCGCCCAAAGTCCATGAGCTGATCGAGTGCGGCCCGAATTGTTCGTCCGGTGTAAAGAACATCATCGACAAGCACGATGATCTTTCCTTCGATATCATCGTCGAGTTCGGTTCGATTGACGATGGGGTTTGCCCCGACGGTCGACAGGTCGTCTCGATAGAGCGTGATATCGATGATGCCGTACTGAGGTCGATGTCCTTCGAGGGCCTCGATCTTGTCGACGATCCGCTCCGCAAGCGGAACTCCTCGGCGCCTGATGCCCACAATATAAAGGTCCTTGGCTCCTTGGTTCTCCTCGACTATCTCGGACGAAAGACGCGAAATAGCACGCTTCATTCGCGCGCTGTCCATGATTCGGGATTTTTCGACCAGGTGGATTTCGTCAGCCATTCGAGTGCAAATCGTAGCAAAGCCACGGCCGAAGTTCAAAGATTGAGCCCGTAAGTTTCAAATCCTCTATCGGTTCCTTTAACATCTACGGTTTAACGATGTCCCTCTTTTATGAAAATGTGATCCGGCCGGCGATGTTTCGGTTTGAGGCCGAGACGGCGCATGATATCGGGATCACTTCGCTTCGGCTTGGACTCTCGTCGGAATTTGCTCAACACGCTGCGACGGCGCGATTCGCAGCCGATGAGTCGTGCGCGGTCCAACGGTTCGGCCTGAAATTCGCGAGCCCGATCGGAGTGGCCGCGGGTTTTGATAAAAACGGGATCGTTGTGAACCAACTGGCGGCTCTCGGGTTCGGATCTGTCGAAGTTGGGACGGTAACCTTCCAACCACAGTCGGGGAACCCGAGGCCTCGCCTGTTCCGGTTGCCCGACGACAAAGCATTGATAAACCGGCTCGGTTTCAATAACGACGGTGCCGACGCAATTGCGAAGCGACTGCAGGAATTGGACCGCCGGTGCGTGGTCGGGGTAAACATCGGTAGGAACAAGGATGTGCCGAATG
The DNA here is from genome assembly GCA_046595575.1 of Pyrinomonadaceae bacterium. GTDB lineage: Bacteria > Acidobacteriota > Blastocatellia > Pyrinomonadales > Pyrinomonadaceae > OLB17. The sequence continues at coordinate 3,506 of JBKJOR010000082.1, forward strand.
GAGAGGCGACCGAGAATTATCTCGCGGCCTTCGATCTGGTACGTGACGTCGCTGATTACGTCGCGGTCAATATTTCGTCGCCGAATACCCCAAATTTGAGAGAGCTTCAGCACGGCGAGAATCTGGAAGGGTTGCTGTCGGCGCTGCGGCAGCGAGGTCGGAGTTCAAGTCAGGAGGGGAGTCCTAAGCCGCTGCTCGTTAAGATCGCACCTGATCTCGACGAAGCTGAGATCGAAGAGATCGTGGACATCTGCCTTCGGCTTGAGATAAGCGGCATCATCGCGACGAATACGACGGTAGGCAGGGAAAACTTGAGAACTGTTAATATCGCGAGGTTTGGTTCCGGGGGCCTCAGCGGGCATCCGCTCGCTGAACGATCGAATGAAGTGATCAGGTCGATCTATCGGAATTCGGGCGGCAAGCTTCCAATTATTGGTGTCGGCGGGATCTTTACGGCGGACGACGCATTCGATAAGCTCGCCGCCGGGGCTTCGCTCCTCCAGTCGTACACGGGCTTTGTCTACAGGGGACCTACTTTTGCGAGGGATCTAAGCCGGGGCATCCAGAGATTATCAGCGGAACGGGGATTCGCTAACATCGACGAAGTGATCGGGAGTAAAGCCTAGTAGTCCCGTTTGACAGTCAAATGTCAGCCGCTATAATTAAAAATTTGCTTTTCGGGGTTATTTGACACAGGATTTATCTATCTCACAATGATTCTCGATCTGACGGAAATAGAGAGCGATCCGCGGCCGTTCGAATTTGTTGTCCCAGCGGCGGATCTGGATTTCGATGACGACCGATTCAAGCTTGCGGGCGATGTTAACGTCGTTGGATCGGTCACTCGGCATTCGGCTGAAATCGAGGTAGATGGTGCGATCGTCGGGACGGCGGAGATCGAGTGTACGCGGTGCCTTCGATCTGTACACTGGAAGATAGACATAGAATTTTTGGTAAGTTTTGTCACTCCGGACAATTTCATTGCCGCAAAGGAGCGAGAGGTTTCCGCCGCGGATCTGGCGACGGACGTGTTGACCGGTGACCGGATCGAGGTCAAAGAGATCGTGAGAGAGCAGATCCTGTTGAATGTCCCGGAACATATTTTGTGCGGGCCGGAGTGCAAGGGGTTATGTCCGCAATGCGGTGCCGACTTGAATTTGTTAGATTGTAAGTGCGACCTGAAGGAGATCGATCCGCGTTGGTCGGCACTCAAGGATATTAGATAGATGTGAATCGTTGATCGTTAATCGGTAATCGGTGAGATACGAACGATTACCGATTAACGATCAACGATTAACGAGTAAGAATATGCCAAATCCAAAAAGACGACATTCGAAATCACGAACGCGTCAGCGTCGCGCCCATGATGCGCTGAAAACACCACAGTTTTATCTCGACAAGGACACCGGTGAGGCCAAGGTGCCGCACCGAGTCGATCCTAAGACAGGTGCCTATAAAGGACGCCAGATCATCGACGTCAAGGGCGAAGAATAAATTTTGCAATTTTTGCGCGTTGAGTTCTAATTCTATTCAATGATACAGCAGAACGCGGGCATCATCGGGATGGGGCACGCTTATCCTGAAGGCATTTTGACGAATGCCGATCTCGAGACGCTCGTAGAGACATCCGATGACTGGATAACCTCGCGGACGGGGATTAAGCAACGTCATAAAGCGGCCGACGACGAATACACGTCACAGTTCGGTGCCGCAGCGGCGAAGCAAGCCATTCAGCGTGCGGAGATCGATGTCACCGAGATAGACATTATTGTCTGTGCGACGACGACACCGGATCAGATAATGCCATCAACCGGGGCTATCATCCAGGCGCAGATCGGAGCCGTGAACGCAGCCGGGATGGATGTTTTTGCCGCATGCTCGGGATTTTTGTACGGTCTGACGATGGTCGAATCGATGATTCGAACGGGCCAGATCAAATACGCGCTTGTGATCGGGGCAGAGGTGCTGACGAAATACGTTGATTACACCGACCGCGGTACATGCGTCATCTTCGGCGACGGAGCGGGTGCGGCGGTGGTCGGGCCCGTGCCGGAAGGCAAGGGAATTCTCGCAACCAAGATCAAGTCTGATGGCCGCTATGAAGAGCAGTTGTATGCACCGGGCGGCGGAACGAAACTCGGCACGACTCACGAAACCATCGACAACCGGATGCACTTTTTTAAGATGAAGGGCAACGAGCTTTTCAAAGTCGCGGTGCGTTCGATGGCGGATATTTCTGCGGAAATGTTGACGAAAGCGGGTTACACCGTCGACGACGTCGATCTCGTCATCCCGCATCAGGCGAACCAGCGCATTACCGACGCGGTCGCATCGCGGTTGGGTGTTCCGGACGAAAAGGTTTATTCCAATATCGCGGAGCACGGGAACACTTCGTCGGCATCAATACCGATCGCGATCGACGAGTGCATAGAATCAGGAAAGATAAAAGACGGCAGCCTTGTTCTGTTGACGGCGTTTGGCGGCGGCGTGACTTGGGCGGGGACCGTCATTAGATTTTAGATTTTGGATTTTGGATCGGATCGGGCTAATTGGAAGATTTTCGATTCAGATTTCAGGCACAGATCGAGATTTGAGACTTCAAATTTGAAACTTGAAATTTGAAATTTCAAATCTGAAAGTTTTAATTGTTTGGATCTAAGATTTTGCGATTTCCGACCTGAAAAGCAGCCCGGGGTTTTAGTATGAGCGACACCGATCAATCGAAAATCGAAAATCGAAAATCGGCGATCGCGTATGTATTTCCCGGTCAAGGCAGCCAGGCCATCGGCATGGGCAAAGACCTGTTTGACAATTTCGCTGCAGCTCGCGAAGTGTTCAACGAGGCGGACGAGGCACTTGGTTTTCCAATCGCTGCGCTGTGCTTTGAAGGAAATGACCGGGACCTGCAGTTGACTGCGAATACGCAGCCCGCGATCCTTGCAACATCGGTTGCGGCGCTTAGAGTGATGCAGAGCGAGGGTTTTCCGGCTCCTGCGTTTGTTGCGGGACACAGCCTGGGAGAGTATTCGGCCCTTGTTGCGACCGGTGCTATGAATTTCGCCGATGCGGTTCGCACTGTTCGCAGACGCGGGACGTATATGCAGGAAGCAGTCCCGGTCGGTGTCGGAGCGATGGCAGCTGTTTTGGGCTTGGATGTTGCTGCGATCGAACTAGGGTGTGCAGAGGCGGCCGAAGGACAGGTTTGCAGCCCGGCGAACATTAACTCGCCCTCGCAGGTCGTGATCGCGGGAAACTCCGAGGCAGTCGACCGGGCGTGCGAGATATTGAAGGGTAAAGGTGCTAAGCGAGCGATAAGGTTAAATGTCTCTGCCCCGTTTCACTGCAGCCTGATGCTGCCAGCGGAAGAACGGCTCGCCGAAGACTTGAAGGGGTTGAGTTACGGCCCGTTTCAGTTTCCTATAGTTCATAATGTTGACGCCGAACAGAATGCCGATCCCGCAGTAGTTTCAGCAGCGTTGAAACGGCAGGTGTCTTCATCGGTGAAATGGCTTCAGTCGATCGAAAAGCTGCGGTCACTAGGAGTAGAAACGTTTATTGAGGTTGGGCCAGGGAAAGTTCTTAGTGGGCTTCTTCGGCAGATCGATCGCGAGGCTCTTGCCGCGAATGTTGAGAATACGGAAAGCTTAAGATTGAGTTTGGGAACGCTATAAATAGAACAGGAGAATATATGTCAGAAGTTCAGGATAAGATCAAACAGATAATCGTTGATGAATTAGGTGTCGATGAGGCCGAAGTTACAGAGAATGCCCGGTTCATCGAGGATCTTGGCGCCGATTCTCTGGATCTGGTGGAACTTGTGATGCGCTTCGAAGAGGAGTTCGACATCGAGATCCCGGACGAAGACGCAGAAAAGATCCAGAGTGTTCGAGATGCTTATGCATACGTCGAGCAGCACAAGGGATAAGGTCGTGAATCGTGAAATGTAAATCGTCATTGGTTCAAGCCGACGATTCACGATTCACCTTTACGATTGACGAGTATGAAGCGTCGAGTAGTAATAACTGGGCTCGGATTGGTAACGGCTGTCGGTAACGACGTGCCGACGACGTGGAATGCGCTCATGAGCGGCGTCAGCGGCGCCGACCACATCAAAAAGTTCGATCCCGAAAAGTTTTCGGTCAGGTTCGCATGCGAGGTAAAGGATTTCGACCCGCTCAGCTTTCTCGAGAAGAAAGAAGCTCGTCGAATGGGTGCCTTCACGCACTTTGCGCTCGCGGCGTCCGACGAAGCTGTCAAGCATAGCGGGCTTGAGATCAACGAATCGAATGCCGATATGGTCGGGACCTACATCAGTTCCGGTATCGGTGATTTCTGGGCGATCGAGCGAGAGCACGAGAAGCTTTTGAAGTCTGGCCCTGATCGAGTGTCGCCATTCTTTATCGTCTCGGCGATAGTTAACCTGGCATCGGGCAACGTCTCGATCCGGCACGGCGCCAAGGGACCGAATTCAGCGACGGCAACTGCGTGTTCGGCCGGAGCACACGCGATCGGGGACAGCTTTCGGCTGATAGAGCGCGGTGACGCGGACGCCATGATCTGCGGTGGAGCAGAGAGTGCAATAACGCCTATGTCCGTCGCCGGATTTGCATCGATGCGCGCTCTTTCAACGCGGAACGACGACCCCAAGCACGCTTCGCGTCCGTTCGACCTTGAACGCGACGGATTCGTCATTGGTGAAGGCGCGGGCCTCCTCATCCTCGAGGAACTCGAATTTGCAAAGGCTCGCGGTGCGAAAATTCTTGCGGAGATCGTCGGTTACGGAATGAGCGGCGACGCGTTTCACGTAACGATGCCGGACGAAACCGGGTCGGGTGCGATAAGGGTAATGGAGCGGGCAATCAAGGACGCGGGGATCTCACCGGACCTGATCGGGTATGTGAATGCTCACGGAACTTCAACTCCGTACAACGACAAGTTCGAATCCCTTGCGATAAAGAAAGTATTTGGTGACCATGCTAAGAATGGTCTGGTTGTTAGTTCGACAAAGTCCATGACCGGACATGCACTGGGAGCGGCCGGAGGTATCGAGGCAGTCTTCTCGGTCCTTGCGCTCAACGAAAACAAGCTGCCGCCGACGATCAATTACCAGGTTCCTGATCCGGATTGTGATTTGGATTACATTCCCAACGCACCGCGAGACGCGGAAGTCGATTACGTACTTTCGAATAGTTTTGGTTTTGGTGGCACGAACGCGTGTTTGATATTTAAGCGATACACCGATTAGAGGTCGGAAGCAAGAAGCCGGTCCGCCCCATGCATAACGACCTCGTTACGGATTTCGACCACTGACCGATTACCGACTACTGATGAAGATCATCG
>JBKJOR010000127.1:0-4201 GCA_046595575.1 Pyrinomonadaceae bacterium
CGGAAGCGATGGTTGCAACGCGGGACACACCGGTACCCGAATCATTGACCGCGGCGAACACAACCTTTCCCGATTCGACACTGACGTCGATCTCGTCTCGCGGCAGCGGAAACGTGCGACCGCTCGAACGCACGAACAGCCACTCGAAATGCGAACCTATCCGCTCTCGAAGCTCGGCTGCCTGCTCTTCCGCGTTTACCATTTGTATCGTTCGTCGAAGAACCGCATCATCGCCTCCGACCAATCGGCGTAACCCTGTTCGGACGGATGTATGCCGTCCGCAAAGAAGCCTTCAAGTTTGATGTCGGTCGGCTGGTGATAGTAGCAGACGCCCTCCATGTCTGCCGTGAATTCGCGAATGTTCGCATCGTGCAGCTTTGATAGTTCCCAGAGCAGGAACTTGATCGGATGCGGGAGAGCGGGCGAATATTTGATCATCGGGCAGTTGGTGATGAAAAGTGTAGCCGACGGATACTTTTCCCGGAGAATGGTCAGAAGCTCCGTCATATCCCGCCGCCATTTACGCGGACTGCTGAGCTTCATCACGTCATTCCCGCCAAGCCCGACGAGCACGTAATCGAAAGTCGTATCAGGGATCAGCGGGACAAGCTCATCGATCGTTCGCCTTGCCGTAACGCCGTTTTTCCCGATGACTGTCCACTCGACCGGTTTGCCCAATCGAGCATTCAACTGTTCCGCAAAACGTCCAGCCAACGCCCGGTCGTGCGAGCGTGCACCGAGACCGGCTACCGTCGACTCGCCAATCACCAGAAGCTTTACGGCGGCGGCGCCCAATCCCACCACGCCTGACTTTGATCCGCTCGCGTCCGGCAGCAGCCCGATCCTCCGTCGGGTGTATTGTCCCTGCAGAAACAGCAGCGGGGAAACGGGCAGTATCACCGCCGCCGTCGCAAGATAGATTGTCTGCCAAACCAGTAAACGCATTCGTGTCGAACCTGTATGATAAACTTCGATTACACGACGGTTTTTGTCAAATTCTTGAAGAGCGTGCGTTGCCTTTTTGAAGTCCGCACGCTCTTTTGACCGGGAAATAAATGAACGATTCAGATCCTAAGGACTCAATCACCGACGAAAGGAAGCAGCGTGCGGTCGCCGGGCTCCAATCGTTGCCTTTCGCTCGCTTGATTGGAATGCGTCTCGTCGACATCCGACCGAACGAAGCAGTGATAGAGATCGAGATGAGCGACGACCTGCGTCAACCGAGCGGAGTTCTGCACGGCGGCGTCACGGCAACGATCATCGATACGGCGATGGCGTTCGCAGTACGGACGCATCTTGCAGACACCGAGTTTTCGGCGACGATAGATCTGACGGTTCATTATCTTCGTCCGCATACAACAGGAACGATCACGTGCACTGGCAAGGTCGTACGAGCCGGAAAGCGTATCTTCACCGTGTCGGCCGACGTTGAGAACGAGGAAGGAAAATTGATAGCAACGGGTTTGTCGACGTATACACGCTTGTAGTTGATAGTGAAAAGTTGATAGTGGATAGTTCGACTCTGGAACTATCCACTATCGACCTTCCACTACAACTCTCATCCAATGGAGCAATTGCGAAAATTTGCGCGCTACGTAACGCCATATACATGGCGGATGATAGCGGGCATCTCGTTCATCCTATTTTCTCTGGTGTTCGGCTTGTCGGTACCTTACTTCGTCGGTAAGGCGGTCGACGATCTTTCGGTTGAGATCACTCGTGAAAAGATCATCTACTATCCGCTTGTCATTCTTGGCGTAAACCTGGCCAGCGGTATTTTCCTGTTTCTCCAGAGGCGTATTCTCATCAACGCGTCGCGTCATATCGAGTTCGACATGCGGCAGGATTTCTACGCCGCGCTCGTCGAGCAACCACTCGAATATTTTCAGCGGACGCGTGTTGGCGATTTGATGGCCCGCGCTACTAACGACCTTGCGGCGATCCGTCAGATCGTGGGCCCGATGATCCTGTACAGCTTCCAAGCGATTTTCGCATTCGCGATCGTGCTTCCGATACTACTGAACATTTCGGTGAAGCTCACGCTCCTGATCCTTATTCCGATGCCTCTCGTCTCGCTAACGGTAAAGATCCTCGGAGAGCAGATACATAAACGGTTTGAGAAGATCCAGGAATTCTTTTCCGACATCACCGCCCGGGCACAGGAGAATCTGACCGGTGTGCGGGTCGTCAGGGCATATGCTCAGGAAGACTCTGAGATCGAACAGTTTCAAGTGTTGAACCGCGAGTACGCGGAGCGTAATCAGCAGCTCGTAAAATTTTCCGCGGCGATGAGGCCGCTGCTCTTCTTTTTTATCGGTCTCGGCTTTGTGATCATCGTCGCTGTCGGTGTGCCGATGGCTGCTTCCGGCGAAATCACTGCCGGCGATTTCACGTCTTTCATCCTCTACTTACAGCGGATGATCTGGTATCTGATCGCTCTCGGTTACGTGGTGAATCTTTATCAACGCGGAACCGCATCGCTCAAACGGTTCAACGTGATCCTGGATGCCGAGCCGTCGATAAAGGACGCGCCGGAGGCCCGAGTGCAATCTCCGATAAAGGGTGCGATCGAGTTTCGAGACCTGACCTTTGCGTATAACGGTAAACCCGTTCTGGATGGGATCGCACTTCGCATCGAACAAGGCAGAACGGTCGCCTTCGTGGGTAAGACTGGCAGCGGCAAATCGACGCTCGTCAGCTTAGTTCCTCGACTGCTGGACGCGCCGGCGGGCTCAGTCTTAATTGACGGAATTCCCGTCCGCGAATATACGCTCGAGCAACTCCGCCAGTCTATCGGCTTTGTACCGCAGGAGACGTTCCTTTTCAGCGACACACTTGCCGAGAACATCGCGATGGGGGTTGCCCGGTCGCAGTCCCAGATCTCGGGGCCGAGGTCCGAGTTGTCCGAGTCGACATACTTGGGACAAGGGACGAATCAGGGAATTAGCGTTGAAAAAGCCGCCGATGTCGCCGGTCTCACGTCCGACATCGAGGGCTTTCCACAAAAGTACGAACAGCTCGTAGGCGAGCGTGGTATCACGTTGTCCGGCGGACAGAAGCAGCGGACGGCTATTGCCCGTGCGGTGATGCGGGATCCGCGAATCCTGATCCTCGACGATTCGCTGTCGGCCGTGGATACGTACACCGAGGAACAAATACTTCACAACCTTCGCGATCTGCGTCAGGATCGGACAACGCTTATCGTTTCGCACCGCGTATCGACGATCCGCGATGCAGACATGATCTGTGTTCTGGATGACGGTCGGATCATCGAACGCGGTACGCACGATGAACTCATCGCCGCCGACGGCGAATACGCCGAGCTTTATGAGCGCCAGCTTCTCGAAGAAGAGTTGGCAGCAACGGACTGACTATGAAACAAGATAAGCCAATTCAGGTTGAGTACAAGACTCTCGTAGTGATCTGGTTTGCACTGCTTGTGTCGCAGTTTCTCTTTTTGGTGCTGGTCTTTTTCGTGAGGCCTGAACTTGTCGTTTTCGATACCTCGAGTCCGCTGCTTGCCGGCCAGCCCCTGATCACCCTCGTCTTCGCGGCCCTCGCGCTCGTCTTCTTTATCCTGTCGATCGTTATGAGCAGGCAGCATATACTCCGCGCGGTCCAGGACCAGGACGCGGGCTGCGTCCAGACGGGGCTTGTCCTCGGGTGCGCACTCAGCGAAGTTCCTTCGCTTTTCGGTCTTATCCTGGCCTTCGCTTTCGATCACCCATACTTCTACCTTTGGATCGCTCTCGGGGCTTTCGGTGTACTTCTACACTTCCCCCGCAAAGGCAATCTCGAGGCCGCGAACTCGAAACGGAAGTAAGATGGTTGCCCTGCTCGCGCGGACGATCAAATGCAAAAAACCGTTTCGATCACTCGAAACGGTTTTCCACTATTTAATTGTAGAAATATTATCTTACTAAACTATCGATCGAAACTGTGCGTCGTCCAAAGCGTCGTGCTTCTGAACAACTGGCGACCCAGATATCTATCTTCTTGCCTTTGATCTTGCCCCCGGTATCTGAAACCAGATACTGGCCGCTATATCCGCCGGCATTCAAGCTGACCTTGGAACCTAACTTTAGAACTCTCGGGTCGGCCGCTATAATTCCGCGACGAACACCGTGCCCCATTGCCGTCCTGCCTTTCAAACAATATGCAGTTGCTACGAAAGATCCTCTCCTTGCTCCGGCCGATGACG
>JBKJOR010000329.1:0-7724 GCA_046595575.1 Pyrinomonadaceae bacterium
ACGTTCCGAGATCATTATCTCGACGTCGATTACGATCTTTCGAAAGTCTTCTTTATTGCAACGGCGAACGTGTTGCATACGATCCCGCCGCCGTTGCAGGACCGGCTTGAGATCTTGAACTTATCAGGCTACACCGAACGGGAAAAGCTAGAAATCGCGAAGCGCCACCTCTTAAGCAAACAATGTGAGCAGAACGGGATCGATCCGGAAAAGGTTAAGTTCACCGACGACGGGATCCTCGAGACTATCCGCCATTACACGCGCGAGGCCGGGGTCCGAAATCTTGAACGCGAGATCGGGTCGTGCCTAAGGAAGATCGCACGTAAGTACGTCCTATCAGAGGAAAAAGAAGAATTTCGCGTCGTGATCGATGCGGAGAAGGTTCGTGAACTTCTCGGCACGATACGTTTCCGCAAGCAGGACATCGCTCGAAAGAGCGAGATCGGATTAGTCAACGGATTAGCATGGACCGAAGTTGGGGGTGACGTTCTTCAGGTTGAGGCGACGCTCGTCCCGGGTAAGGGAGAAGTCACGCTGACCGGTAAACTCGGCGAGGTTATGCAGGAATCTGCGCGTGCAGCACTGACGTGTGTTCGCTCCCGAGCGATAGAACTCGGCATCGATCCAAAAGATTTCCATGAAATGGATCTTCACATTCACGTGCCCGAAGGAGCGATCCCGAAGGATGGCCCGAGCGCCGGCATTACGATCGCCACCGCGATGGTCTCAGCCCTGACGAAGAAGCGTGCCCGGCACGACGTAGCCATGACCGGTGAGATAACGCTTCGTGGAAAGATACTGCCGATCGGCGGAGTGAAGGAGAAACTGCTCGCTGCACACCGATTTGGACTGAAGACGTTGATCCTCTCGAAGGAGAACGAAAAAGACCTCGCCGATGTGCCGGAAGAGGTGCGCGAGGATCTGACGATCCACACGGTAGACACTATCGATGAGGTGCTGCACTTCGCGATCGAGCCTGATAAGACAGACGAGGTACTCGATACGCCTCAGCTTTGGAAGGGTGACACTCCTCCGGCCGAGATAATAACTTCTGTCGAGTGACAACAGAAAATACAGAGACGCCTTCGTTATCTAGCGAAGGCGTTTTTGCGCCGACGGGTTTGTTTGCCAGCCTGGGGTTTACCGTATAATCGACATTAATGAAGATCACGTCCGCCGAGTTTGTTAAGAGCGCGTTTGAAAGTGCGCATTGGCCCACCGACCGGATCCCCGAGATCGCGTTTCTCGGACGGTCAAACGTCGGTAAGTCGTCCCTACTAAACTCGCTGCTTCAAAGAAAGGGTCTTGCGCGAACGTCGAATACTCCGGGCCGGACCCAGAGCATCAACTTCTTTCTTATAAATAGCGAATTCTATTTCGCCGACCTTCCTGGATACGGGTTTGCGAAAGTCTCGAAGTCGATGCGATCGGATTGGGGAAAGATGGCGGAGGATTACCTTTCCGACCGCTCGACTCTTGCATTGTGCATCCAACTTGTCGACTCGCGGCACGAACCTTCAAAGCTTGACCTTCAACTCCACGAATGGCTGCTGTTCAACGAAAAAAAACATCTAGTCGTCGCCACGAAATCCGATAAACTTTCGTCGAACGAGCTAGGCAAACAGGCGAGGGTGATCAGGAAGGAAATGCCTGGGAGCAAAGTGATCGAATACTCCTCAAGAACGGGGAAAGGACGAGACGCGGTGTGGTCTGAAATTCTCTCTTCGATCGGTTAGCATCGAGGAGAAATTTCCGAAGTATTATTTGCTTTATTCCTTTTGTTATAGTAATAATCTACGTATCCCTAAGATACTCGAGGATTCTTGAGAAAGCTCAGGACGCATTACTACAGACTTATCCATACTAATTAGTCTCCACCTTAGAATCTCAAGCATTTGAAAGCTTAAACTCTTCGAACAATTAAAATTCTTAGCGTCGAACCGAACGCTCTAATTGTTCCAAATCAAACGGAAAAGACAATGGCACCAACAAAGACAACACCACGCGGCAGGGCAAAGATGGCAAAGGCCGACGATCAAGGCCCCGAAAGCGAGGAGACTGTGGACGGCATAGATGCTGAGCCGAGCAGTGACGACACGCCGGACGCTGACGCCGCGCCGAGTACTGACACTAGGCCAAGCAATGACGCTAAGCCGAACAATTCTCCGAATACCGGTTCCGAGCTCCTGAACATATCGGATCTTAAGGATATGTCGATAAGCGAATTGACGCATATCGCGAAGGGAATGGGTATCGAAGGCGCGAGCGGATTGCGTAAGCAAGAGCTGATCTTTAAGGTTCTCGCCGCACAGACGGAGAAGAGCGGTCTGATCTTTTCTGAAGGTGTTCTCGAGACACTGCCTGACGGCTTTGGCTTTCTGCGAGCACCGGAATACAACTATCTTCCCGGCCCCGACGACATTTACGTAAGCCCATCACAGATACGCAAGTTCGACCTCCGGACGGGAGACACAGTCTCAGGGCAGATCCGTCCGCCGAAGGAAGGCGAACGTTACTTTGCGCTGATCAAAGTTGAGGCGATTAATTTCGAAGCTCCGGAACAGTCACGTGAGAAGGTTTTCTTTGATAACTTGACGCCTCTTTATCCGGACGAGCAGCTCAAAATGGAGGTCGGCACAGACAACATCGCGGCCCGCGTCATGGATCTTGTAACACCGATCGGCAAAGGGCAGCGTGCAGTTATCGTTGCACCGCCCCGAACCGGTAAGACGATGCTGCTGCAGACGATCGCTAATTCCGTAACGGAGAACCATCCCGAAACGACGCTGATCGTTCTCCTGATCGACGAGCGGCCCGAAGAAGTTACGGACATGCAAAGGACGGTCAAAGGTGAAGTGATCAGCTCGACCTTCGACGAACCGCCTACCAGACACGTTCAGGTCGCCGACATGGTCATCGAGAAGGCGAAGCGTCTCGTAGAACATAAGCGCGATGTAGTTATATTGCTTGATTCGATCACGCGTCTGGCACGCGCACACAACGCCGTAGTTCCTCCCTCCGGCAAAATTCTTTCAGGTGGTATCGATTCAAATGCGTTGCAGAGACCGAAGCGATTTTTCGGAGCGGCTCGGAATATCGAAGAAGGCGGAAGTCTAACGATCATTGCGACGGCCTTGATCGATACCGGTTCGCGAATGGACGATGTTATTTTTGAAGAATTCAAGGGAACCGGTAACTCCGAGATCTATCTCGATCGAAGGTTGTCGGATAAGCGGCTATATCCCGCGATAGACCTTCAGCGTTCGGGAACACGTAAGGAAGAATTGCTGATCGGCAAAGAGGACCTCAACCGGATTTGGGTAATGCGCCGCGTGCTGAATCCGCTGTCGCCCGTCGAGCAGATGGAAGTCGTTCTCGAGCGTCTCAGTAAGACCAAGACGAACGCCGAGTTCCTTGCTTCGATGCAAACCTAAGAATAGTTAACCGTTAATCGTTAATCGTGAATCGATCTCGTCTTGACGCGACTTTCGATTCACGATTTACTATTTTTGCGATTCACGATTCACGATTCACGATTAACGATTCACGATCCATGCGTGTTGCCGTCATCTCAGCCGAAGCAGTTCCATATTCCAAAACCGGTGGCCTTGGTGATGTCGCGGGAGCCTTGCCGAAGGCGTTGAAGGCGGTCGGTGTTGACTCGGTGCTCATCACGCCGTGCTACTTGCAGACGAAAGGCGAACTGCTCTGGAATCTTGCGATCGATGACCTAAACGTCGATTGGCGGGGCGGGACCTACCCCGCAAAAGCGTTCTACAGTGAAGCTAACGGCTCGCCCACATTTCTGATCGACGCGCCGTCGTACTTTCATCGCGACTCTATCTACGGCTACACCGAAGATTACGAGCGATTCGCTTTTTTCAATCACGCCGCTCTCGCACTTCTTAAGAGGATCGGTCCCGCTCCTGACATCCTTCACCTCAACGACTGGCATTGCGGATTCGCTGCGGTCGAGCTGACATCGGCCCGTCGTTGGGACCAGTTCTGGCGAAATACTCGGACTGTATTCTCGATCCATAACATGGCCTATCAAGGCGGCTTTGGTATGGGCGAATTGTCGAATCTCGGATTTGGGTCCGACCTTGCGAGAAATGCATTTGCTTTTAACGGTTACGCATCCGCGATGAAGGCCGGTCTGGAATCAGCGGATTGGTTGTCGACAGTTTCACACCGTTACTCACTTGAAATACAGACGCCCGAAAACGGCTACGGTCTGGAGTGGTTAACACGACGACGCGCCGAGAGACTGACCGGGATAACAAACGGCGTGGATTACGATGTGTGGAATCCGGCAAACGATCCCGAGATTCCGTCGCATTTCAACATTGACGACCTTAGTGGCAAACGCGATTGCAAACGTGCATTGCTCGATGCATTTTCACTGCCGGCGGATCTCGATCGTCCCATTCTCGCGAATATTACGCGGCTGACAGCGCAGAAGGGAATTGACCTGATGATGCAGGTTGCCGCCCAGGTCCTGGACGCCGGTGCGTACATCATCTCTCTAGGTTCAGGCGAAAATCGCTACGAAGAGTTCTGGCAGGGCTTGCGAGATTACGCACCGCGAGAGGTCGGAGTCTATCGCGGCTATAACGAGAGTCTTGCTCATCGGATCGAGGCCGGTGCCGACATGTTCTTGATGCCGTCCAAGTTTGAGCCGTGCGGATTGAATCAGATGTATTCGCTTCGCTACGGAACGGTGCCGATCGTCCGGGCGGTCGGTGGGCTCGACGATACGGTTCACGACTATGACGCCGTGAATCGTACGGGCAATGGCTTCAAATTCCTTCCATACCAGGCGGACCGATTTCTCGAGAAGATCTACGAAGCTCTGTTCACGTATGCTGACGCTGATGCGTGGAGAAAGATCCAGCGAAACGGAATGGCTGTCGACAATTCATGGGAAAACGCGGCAAGAAAGTATATGGGATTGTACGAACGCGTCATTGGCTCTGAACGTTTCAGTGCGACGGGAGGATGAACCGGGTAGACAATGTTTTCACTCGACGTCGATGACGATCTAAAGCTTGCTCTGCCCGAACCATACATGGCGGCAGCCCTGACCGAAGTGGTGCGTGCAAATCTTCCCCGTCTCCGGCCCTGGATGCCGTGGGCCGTAGACGACTATTCCCTTGAGCATTGCAAGCAGTGGATAGGTCGCAACCTGAACGAGTTTGCGACCGACGGAAGATTTAATGCCGTGATCATCTGCGACGGCGTCTATGCAGGTGCCATCGGATTTCATCATCTCGACACGGTCAATCGGTCGGCAGAAATCGGCTACTGGCTTGCGGAAGAGTTTGAAGGTCGAGGTATAATCACCCGTTGCTGCCGGGTGGTTATTGATCATCTCTTCGAGACGGTTAAGTTGAATCGAGTGCAGATCAACTGCAACGTCGAGAATGAGAAAAGCCGAGCGGTGCCCGAGCGTCTTGGATTTAAGCTCGAGGGAATTCACCGCCAAGTGGAATTATTACACGACCGGTTCGGAGACTGGGCAGTGTATGCCATGCTCCGCGATGAGTGGACGACTCGGAATTCAGATCTTTAGGTATCACTTGGCAACTGTCAATTATCAACTGTTTATGATCATCGTAATCATCGGAGCTCAGTGGGGCGACGAAGGGAAGGGAAAGGTCGTCGATTTGCTCGCCGACCGTTTTGATGTCGTTGCGCGCTATCAAGGGGGACATAACGCGGGACACAGCGTCTACGTTGGCGAGAAGGCGTTCGTGCTCCGACTGCTGCCATCCGGGATCATTCACGAGGACTCAACGTGCGTGCTCGGCAATGGAATGGTCATAGATCCGAAGGCGTTCTTCGAGGAGATCGATCAGATGATCGGACTGGGAATTTCAATTTCGCCGGAAAGGCTGAAGGTTTCTTCGCGAGCTCATTTGATCATGCCGTACCATCGCGCTCTCGATCATACTTCCGAAGAACGGCTCGGCAACGAGAAGATAGGAACGACTCTCAGAGGCATCGGCCCGGCGTACGAAGACAAAGCCGGGCGACGCGGAATTCGCGTTGCGGATGCAATGTCGCCGGACGTTCTTAAAATGCGTATTGAGCGAAATCTCGAAGAAGCCAACCGGATCATCGTGCTCTACGGCCAGCAGCCGCTTCGCGCCGAAGATATTTTTAGCGAGATCGCTCCGTTGGTCGAACGGCTCAGGCCTTTCGTCTGCGAGACGTCGCATTTTCTCTCCGAGGCTCGTAAGCAGAAAAAGAAGATCTTGCTCGAGGGAGCCCAGGCAACTTTGCTCGACGTCGATCACGGAACGTACCCGTACGTCACATCGTCGAATCCGACAGCCGGTGGTGCATCGGTTGGGGCGGGAATTCCGCCCCATCACATAACCGGGGTTCTCGGGATCGTACGGACGTACGCGACACGAGTTGGCGAGGGGCCGTTCCCGACCGAGATGTTGAACGCGGAGGAAGATACGGCAAACCTGATCCGTCAACGTGGGAACGAGTATGGATCGGTCACAAAGCGTCCCCGCCGGTGTGGTTGGTTCGATGCTGTCGCAACGCGCTACGCCGCGGAGTTGAACGGGTTCGATTCGATCGCCCTGACAAAGCTTGATGTACTCGACGCGTTGGACGAGATCAAGGTATGTGTCGGTTATGAGATCGAAGGAAAGCGCGTGGATACGTTTCCCGCTGTGTCGCACGAGCTGCGAATGATCAAGCCGGTCTATGAAACTCTTCCGGGTTGGATGAGCGATACGGAAGGAACAACAGCCTTCAGCGAACTGCCGGATAACGCCAGGTCATACGTGGAATTTCTTTCCGAACAGATCGGAGTCGAGATCGGTCTTATCTCCACCGGCCCTGAGCGAGACCAGACGATCATTCTGAAAGACTCTGTAATGGAGGGGTGGTTTGATTAGTGCTAAGTGGTAGCTGGCCTGCTTTGCAATTACCGTTTATCACGCCGCCGGTAGTATGGAAGTCGTCATCGTCGAATTCGATCCCGTATACGCAAAGCTTTTCGCGGATCTCAACTACCATTGGATCGCAGAGACCTACGGTATCGAACCGCACGACCGGGATATCCTCGATCATCCGTACGACCAGGTGATCGCTCCGGGCGGAGAGATATTCTTTGCTTGCGTAGGCGAGGCCGTCGCCGGAACCGTCGCCATGGTCCCGTATGGGGATGATGGTTTTGAGTTGACGAAGATGGCTGTCGATCCGGAATTTCGCGGACACGGCATTGGCAGCAAACTGATGCAAGCTTGCATCGATTTTACAAAGGCCCGAGGCCGTCAAAAGATCATTCTCGAGTCAAACACGAAACAAGCAGCGGCCATTGAGCTGTACCGAAAGTTCGCGTTCACGGAAGTTCCTCTCGACCCGAACTCGCAATACGTTCGTGCGAATATCAGGATGGAATTCGTCATAAGCTAAACACGATTGTCCGGGCTCTGTTGCTGCTGGTGCCGTAGCTTGGTAATATTCGCGAGTCATTCCGCGTATTCAGTGTTTCCGCGGTCACTCGTAGAAGTGAACCACGGAACACCCGGAACAAGGAACACGGAATGAGCAGAAGAGATCATCACCGCCCGACGCGAATCCCCAACTTGCCATCGCCTAGTTCAGATTGTAGAATTTGCATTCGGTTCGAGAGCCTTTTTAATTCCCAGGCACTTGAAACCGCGTGGTCCGATAGCTCAGTCGGTAGAGCAAGTGGCTTT
>JBKJOR010000341.1:0-7315 GCA_046595575.1 Pyrinomonadaceae bacterium
AACGAATACGTCGAATCGACTATTCAAATTTTGGCGAAAGATGTTTTCCGAAAGGTTATCCATACGTTGCGCGAGCATCTTAATCTTTTGGGTCGGCCGTGCGCGACCCGGCGACGAATTCCATCAGAAAATTTCCGCCGGTCTCCTCTACAGTCTGGAAGCCAAGACGTGAATAAAGTTCTTTGGCCGGATTAAAGTGGCGACATGCAATCGAACGGGTTTACCAGCGCGTCTCGCCGATTCGAGCAACTGTCGGATCACCATTGTTCCAATTCCTTTTCCTTGAGCTCCGGGCATGATAGCAATATCGACGAGGCGAAACTCTTCGGGAGATTCCGCGATAAGCATCCTGCCGACCATTTCATCGTCAAGCAAGATAACCGAATCTCGGGCTCCGGGATATTGTGCTGTGTAACTCCGCAGCCGGGCGTTGCACTGGAGTTTAAGAAAAGCATCTGCCTGCTGTGCGCTCCAACCCCAACTTGCGATCTCGTCTTTTCGCGTCTCGCGATAAAGCTCGGTCAAAAAGTCGGCCGCCGATGCGTTCAGATCACGGAGTACGACATTCATATCAAGAAAATGTTGCAAACGATCGGGAATCAAAGTTAAACTTACGACGATATTTCTGGATCATCGCAAATTCATTGTAACGACAATCGAGGCACGCAAAAAATGAAGATCACGAGACGCAAGTTCTTGAAAGCGGGCTCTTCCGCCGCCGCCTTGGGTGCCGGCGCCATTTTGTTCCCCCAGATCGCAGCAGGACAACTTGGCGGAAAGGATTCCACGTTTAGGGTGTCGGGTCGTCTCGGTGGATGGGATTCCTTCAACGCGATCGCCAATTTTAGCAAAGCTGATTTCGAGGCTCAGGTCGGTACCGAGTTCAATCTGCTCTCACAGACTCACGGCCATCGCCACGTTACGCTGATCGGTGTTCGCGGATCCTCAGCTCAAAAGGAAGACCGTACCGAAAGCTACTCGTTGGTTTTTAAGGGAACAGATTGGGAGGACGTAAATCAGGACGTTTACTATGTTAGTCACCCAGCACTCGGGTATTTCCACGTTCTGATGGCGCCCGTCCGCGAAAGCCGGAAAGGCTCCCAGTTATGTTATGAGGCGATCGTCAATCGGGTCGTCTGAATTTTCATCCCAGGCAAGAAACACCTACCTTTCCAATAACATCGCTTGTTTCTCGTTTTCGTCTTGGTTAAAATGCAGGACATAGACCTGAGTTACGGACGGGGACGAGATCATAATGAGTACAGCAACAGAAAGCACGGCGGCAGCGGGACTTCGCGGGGTCGTTGCGGCGCAGAGCGCGATCGGCGACGTTAATGGCGAAGAAGGGAAGTTAATTTACCAGGGTTACGATATTCACGATCTGGCGGAACACGCGACCTTCGAAGAGGTCGTTTTTTTGCTTTGGAACGGTCGTCTGCCGAAGCAGGGTGAGCTGGATGAGCTGACCACGCAGATCCGTGCTAACTACAAAGTGCCAGCCGAGATCATCGCCGGAATGAAGTATATACCGAAGGACGCCGACCCGATGGATGTCCTCCGCACGTGTGTCTCCGCGCTGGATTTCTACGACAAGGACGGGCACGGCACCGATCCTGAGAACGCGAAGAACTCGGCGATCAAGATCACCGGTCAGATCGGTACTATCGCGGCCGCCTGGGACAGGATTCGCAATGGCAAGGATCCGGTCACTCCCGATTCGAATCTCTGCATCGCGGAGAACTTCCTCTACATGCTTCGCGGCGAGAAAGCAGATGCCGACGAGGCTCGGATGTTCGACATCGCACTCATCCTTCACGCCGATCACGAACTGAATGCGTCGACGTTCACGACGCGTGTTGTCGCCGGGACGCTCGCTGACATGTACGGTGCGGTCACGGCAGGAATCGCCGCTCTGGCCGGCCCGCTCCACGGCGGAGCCAACACCGCGGTTATGAAGATGCTGATCGAGATCGACGACCCCGCGAAGATCGACGCATGGGTCGACGATGCACTCGCGAACAAGAAAAAGATCATGGGCATCGGTCACGCGGTTTACAAGACGGAAGACCCGCGTGCGACCTGGCTCAGAAAATTCTCTAAGCAGATGGCCGATAAGAAGGGCGAGTCTAAATGGTTCGACATGTCGCAGCAGATCGAAAAACTCATGTTCGAGAAAAAGGGAATGTTCCCGAACGTCGACTTCTATTCTGCATCGACGTATTACGTGATGGGTATTCCGCTGGATTTGTACACACCGATCTTCGCCCTCAGTCGCATTTCCGGCTGGACGGGTCACATCCTCGAACAATACGCTCATAACAAGCTGATTCGCCCGCGAGCAGAATACATCGGCAAGCGCGATCAGAAGTATGTATCGATCGGAGAACGGTAAACATTAAACGGTAAATAATAGTGATTAGAAGGCCTCGGATAACCGAGGTCTTTTCTCTTGGAGAGCCTCTCCGCCGCATCGGCATCGCCAGTAGAATCCGGCCCACGGCCCGCTGATTGCTACTTGTATGTGAGACTTAAAGCGTCCTGAAATCGGGCACAAGTTATCAAGCGGAGGATAAAACATGAGGATTTTCAGACTATCGACAACAATTTTACTAATAAGCCTATTCTTGATGGCGTGTAATTCGGATGAGCAGCGTGAGATCACAACGGCAAATCCATATCCGACCGATCCAGCGTTTACCGAGCAGCAGGCGATAGACGACTACTGGGCGAAAGACAATCTCGATCTCGAGCGGGTGGGTAACTTACTCGAACGTTCCGGCAACCCAGGAGAATTTGAGCAGTATCTGAACGATGATGACGGCATCAACAATCTCGACCTGAACGGTGATGGCTATGGCGATTACATCAGCGTCGAGGAATTTGGCGATGACGATTCTAACTCACGCGGACTTTCGCTGTTCTCGCGGTTTGGTCCGGATCTGATTCAGCAGATCGCGACCGTGTTTTTGTATCGCGACAGTCCCAACAATCCCGGTGCGCGTTTTCTGATAAACGGCAACGAGCAGCTCTACGGCGATAATAATTACTACGAGACGAACTGGCTCGATCGTTCCATCCCACTTGTCTCGTCGCTGTTCGGCAATCACGAGAGGTATAGCTCGCCCTACTACTACGACAATTATCCATCTGGGTACAATGTCTATGAGGTAGTTGATACCCCTATTTATCGCACACGCGTCGCGCAGCTTTATCCGCAGCCGATGTTCGTCTACACAACGAACCCGACATTTATTAACAAGGTTAAGATCAAGTCGCCGCACAACGGCAAATGGATAAATAACGTTTACGCGAAGCTCGCGAAACCGACGAAGGAGCAGGAAGAATTTATCAAGAGCAATCCGGGACGGAAGAGTTTTGGAAAAGCCGACAAACCGGGACGCGTCGATCCGCCGCGGAGTGATCGTGGTGATGAGCGCGGCAATCCTGCGAGAGATGAACGTGGAGCGCAGCGCGGCAATCCGGACAAACCTGTCGGCAGTCCAAAAGAGAATGGTCCCGGCGGAAAGCCCGAGAAGTTCGACAACCCGAACAAAGGCGGGGGCAATCCGAACAAGGGTGGTGATAAGCCAAAGATGAGTGGCGGTAACCCGAACAAGGGCGGTGGAAATCCGAACTCAATGGGTAGCGGGAATCCAAATAAAGGTGGAGCAAATCCAAACAAGGGCGGTGGCAAAGGCAAACCCTAATTGACGGTCCATAGAAAACAAAGCACCCCGTTTGCCATAGGCTGGCGGGGTGCTTTTATTAACAGGGTCTTGAGCAAAACAATGACTACCGATATCGACATCGTAAACCTCTCCGCGGCGCTCGACTACCAGGGCGGATCCGTCGTTAGTCGGGTCTTGCTGAAGAATGCGGGTGGGACCATCACGCTCTTCGCGTTTGACGAAGGCGAAGGCTTGAGCGAACACAAAACCCCTTATGATGCTTTCGTCACCGTCGTCGAAGGTACGACCCGTATCCGCATCGCCGATCGGGAACACTCGCTGAACGGAGGTGACTCGCTCGTCCTACCAGCAAACATCCCGCACGCCGTCGACGCCGTCACTCGGTTCAAAATGCTTCTCATCATGATCAAAGCCGCTAAAGCATCGGGCTGATTCCTTACTAAGCCAGAGCATCGGCTGAAGTGAAAGTTCCATCGCGCGCGTCCGACCCTGGGCCGAGTAACATTGCAACATTGGCCGTAGGCCACGCAACCGTCATTCGGAAAGAGGGAGTAGAATCGTTGTATGGATGATAAATACAACGTAAGTAAGAGCCGGAAGCCGAAGACTCGACAGGAAGAGATCCAGAATCAGATCGAGGAACTTGTTAAGCGTCGCGACAGTATTACCAATCTCGCCGAAAAAAAGACGATCAACGCGGAGATCACAAAGCTGTTCGCACAGTACGAAAGGTTGAAGATCTGAAATCCGTAGACGGTTGGCGGTAGACGGTTGGCGGTAGGCAGTAGGTGGTTGGCGGAACCTCGAACCGCTCGGGACCGTACATGATTTGCAGACAAGGGCGATTTCGCAATACTAACATCATGTTTTGTCCACACTGCGGTCAGGAAAGAATCTCCGAGGCGACGAGCTTTTGTTCGCGTTGCGGTTATCCTTTGATTGCGACAGCCGATCTGTTGAGGACCGGCGGCGCACCGCTGCAAACGCCGACAGACGGACCGCGTTCGCCGCGTTCGCGCGGAGTGCGGATGGGAATATTTATGTTCCTGCTGATGTTCGTTATCGCTCCCATTGTTGGTTTGATCTCGGCATTCGGCTTGGGTATTGAGCCGTGGCCGGTTGGAGTGGTTGTCGCACTTTTAGGTTTCGGCGGTCTGCTGCGGATAATCTACGCCCTGATGTTCGAATCGAAGACTCTGACACCAACATCACAACCGACACGCGAACTCGACCCTCCCGCAAAGAGTTTCACTACTACTGCATTGCCACCGCAACGCGAACGACCGGCCGCCGAATATGCTTCGCCCGCTTCGGGTAATTGGCGCGAGCCTGATACCGCCACACCCACCAGCGTGACCGATAACACAACCAAGCTTCTCGAGAAGGAATCGGATCGCTAGCCGTTGGCCCAGCCGACATACGAGGCGCATCCTGCACACCAGTACACCGTACACGCGCGGCGTACACCGTTTGATTCCTTTCGATGCGTGACCCTTCGGCGACACTCCAACCTAAACCTAGGCGAACAATAGAAGATCTCGTCGTGGCTCCCTTATTGCACTAGACCACGGTAGTTGACAAGAATACGGCATTTATAAAAGGAGATCATTTTGAGAAAAATAAATTTGAAGAAAGTAGTAGCGGCATCGGCCCTCGGTGTATTTACATTATTGGGTTCAAGCACGATCGCAAATGCTCAGTACGACAAGAAGTCGGAAAAGCAGGAACAGAAGATCGCTCGCAAGCAGGCAAAGATCGAGCAACAGCGTGCGCGTTTGCAGCAACAGCGACAGGCGGAATGGGCCCGACGTAATGGCCAGCTCGTGATTACCCGACAGGGCACGACAACGGGTTATTACACGCTCGATCCGAACACTAACATTACCTCAGGACGTTATCGTGTAAATCGCAACGGTCAGTGGTACAACACCGACTATCGCGGTGCCGACCTGCTCCGTCAGGCTGTTAACGAAGGCTACCGACAGGGATTCAATTCCGGACGTGCGGATTACAGCGGTAACCGTCGTGCTAGCTGGACGAACTCGAACGTCTATCGAACGGGAACCTACGGTTACCAGCAGGGCGTCGATCGTGGTCAGTACCAGTATTACTTCCGCCAGGGTTTCCAGCGTGGCTATCAGGATGGCTCGAACAGCCAGTACCAGAGTGGTTACAACGGCGACTACCAGTACGGGACCTACAATAACGGTACGCCGAGCATACTTAGCGTCATCCTTAATCAGCTTCTGAACATTCAGAGCTACTAAGCGAAAATTTAGGCATCCCATGGGGCTCCGGGTCGAATGACTCGGGGCCCTTTTTTTCTGTCAGAGCTGTTTCGTATATGTCGTGTTCTTAACTCCCCTCCTGGATAGGAGAGGTGGACGCGTTTCGCGGACGGGGTGTTGGACAAAAAAGGATCAGCGACGTTTCGGTCAAGCACCCTCCTATCCGCGAGGGAAGGTTTTTTGACTCAACCTATTTACACGCGCTAGTATTCGCCCACGATGATGACACCCGACATAAGCACCCGAGTTTCGATCTTCGAGCGGCTCGTGCCTTCGCTAGCCTTCACGATCGTCGCGATAAGCGGGGCGGTTGGCGGGCTGATGGTGATCAGGTTTCTTAGGACTCTCCAACAGGTAGAGAACGCCGGACACGACGCGTTCTTTGGCGGTATGGCCGAGATCGAATTTGTCGTCGGAGTAGTGCTGGTCGTCGCTGCAGTACTTTGTGCGATCGGCATTATCGTTTCCTTCATCAGGCTGTTTACGACAAACGCGACGGCGTCGCCGCCAGGCATTTTATTCCTGATGACGGGCCTGCTGAGCATCGTGCCCACTCTTGCTCTCCATTACGTTTTGCGTTCGATGAAAGCTGTCCTGATATCGCCCGATCTCACAGAGGGCGGTGTCTCGGCGGTTGCAGACACGGCCATCAACGTATCCTATTTTGCGATCGGCTCGGCGGTCCTCATCGCACTTGTTCTGCTCGCGTTCTCGTTTATTCCATTTCGATCGCAACCCGGCAGAAAAGCATCGCCGCTCGTCTGTCTATTGTTGGTCCAGATCCTCATCGCTGTTCTCATCGGCGTCTATTTTTGGCAGGCTCGCACATCCATCATGGAGCGCGACATGGATCGAACAGAATCCAGCGAGTCCTCGATTGAAACTTCGGATTCGAACACCTCCGGCAACGACGTCGATAGCATCGCGAACGAAGGCCTTAAGACATACAGCGGCGACGCCAATGGCAACTCGCGCTCGCGAGTGATCTCCGGCGGTGTCCTGAACGGTAAGGCGATCAACCTGCCAAAGCCCGCCTATCCCGCGGCCGCCCGCTCCGTCCGAGCGACCGGGGCAGTCATGGTTCAGATAACGGTCAACGAAAAAGGTGAGGTCATTTCAGCAAACGCAGTCAGCGGCCATCCTCTCCTCCGCGCCGCCGCAGTCCAAGCCGCCCGCCAGACGCGATTTGCGCCGACAAAGCTCTCCGGCCAGCCAGTGAAAGTCACAGGCGTGTTAACGTTCAACTTTTCGGGGCAGTAGACGACATAATTGCCCTCCTGGATAGGAGGGGTGGCAGTCGCCTCGACTGACGGGGTGGTGGATAGAAAGAAATCAGAT
>JBKJOR010000385.1:0-7155 GCA_046595575.1 Pyrinomonadaceae bacterium
GTCGCCAGACGACAGTGTTCGCGAATTCGATTCACCAATCCCTCGCGACCAAAATATCGCATCACGAACCAAAGCTTCAAAGCTCGAAATCGACGTCCAAGTTGAACACCGTAATCCATCCCGTTCTTGACCGAACTCTCGTCGCTCGCTTTGAGGTACTCCGGAACGAGTGAGAAAGCTTTCTTCATTTCGCCGAGGTCCCGGCAATACAAAATCGAAAGATCGAACGGCGTGAAGAGCCACTTATGAGGGTTAGTCACGATCGAATCCGCACGTTCCCAGCCGCTGAATTGATGCTGCATCTCCGGTACGATCGCCGCGGATCCGGCGTACGCCGCATCCACATGCAGCCAGATGCCATGCTTCTCGCAGATGTCGGCGATCGCGTCGACCGGATCGACGCTCGAGCTCGACGTCGTGCCAATCGTCGGGATCACGCAGATCGGAATATACCCGGCCTCGATATCTTCATCGATCGCATCCGCAAGCGTATCGGCTCGCATCTCGAATCGATCATTCACCGCGATCTTGCGCAAACTCCTCGTTCCCATCCCAAGCGTGATCACCCCTTTGTCGATCGACGAATGCACATGCTCGGAGCAGTAAACCCGTAGCAGCGGCAGATCGTCCCGCCCGCTCATTCCAAGTTCACGAATATTCAACCCGGCCCGCTCACGTGCAGCGGCGATCGCGTGCATCGTCGAGACCGACGCGGTGTCATAGATGATCCCTTCGAATGACTCGGGAAGTCCCATCATCTGCCGGAGCCAATCAAGTACGACGTCCTCAAGCTCCGTTGATGCCGGCGACGTCCGCCACAACATTGCCTTCATGTCGAATGCCGCCGTGAGCATCTCACCGAAAACACCGACCGACGAGGTTGAGGTCGAGAACAAGCCGTGAAAGTTCGGATGATTCCAGTGCGTTACGGCCGGCAGGATCAGTCGATCGACGTCCGCCAGCACGTTGGCGAAATCCTCCCCTTCATCCGGCGCGGATGTTGGGAGGTTATTCTTTAACCAGTCCGGTTCGACCTGAGAGAGGACAGGAAATTCTCCGATATGCTCAAAATAATTCGCGATCCAATCGACGACTTCGTAGCCGTAACGGCGAAAATCCTCGGGCGGCATATCGCCATGCAGATTTGACTCATTACTTTTCATGTCACTTAAGCCCCTGTTTTGTTCGCGAGTTTAGCGGATAGAAACTCGACATGCCATTCTAATCAAGTATAATGCGAGTTTGTAAACAGAGTTCGCTGAAGGGCATTTTCGCTTTTAGCCGGTAAAATTTAACCAGCAGGCGGCGTATTATTTTCAGCGATTCGGTGCAATCCCCCAAGTAGCAAATTTTATCCGAGAGGTATTTATGACCAGAGTTTTTTTAGCATTCAGTTTGGCTGCGTCGGTTTTCTTATCGTTCGCATGCGTCGAAAAAGGCGGTAACACGACAAGCGTCGACACCGGCAATACGATCAGGATCGGCGTTTATGGGGATACGACGGGCGCAACTTCGAGTTTCGGCGTATCGACCAAGAACGGGATCGAACTCGCCTTTTCCGAGATCAACGCTGCCGGCGGTGTGAATGGAAAGAAGCTGGAGATGGTTTTCGAAGACGACCAGGGAACGCCTGAAAAAGCGAAGACGGTTATATCGAAGCTGATCAATCAGGATAAGGTCGTAGCGGTTCTCGGCGAAGTAGCATCTTCAAACTCGCTTGCTGCGGCTCCGGTCGCGCAAGAAGCGAAGATACCGATGATCACGCCTTCGTCGACGAATCCGAAGGTGACGGAAGTGGGAGATTATATCTCGCGAGTTTGTTTCATCGACCCGTTCCAGGGCTCGGTCATGGCAAAGTTCGCGGTAAATACTCTGAAGGCGAAAACGGCTGCAGTTCTTGGAGACAACAGCTCCGATTACAGCAAAGGGCTCACCCAATTTTTTGAGCAGGAATTCACAAAGCTCGGCGGAAAAGTTATCACGAAACAGACCTACGCGCAGAAAGATCAGGACTTCAAGGCTCAGTTGACCCAGATGCGCGACCAGAAACCGGACGTCATCTACATACCCGGTTACTACGGCGAAGTCGCGATCATTGCTCGACAGGCCCGAGAGCTGGGTATGAATCAGCCGCTGCTCGGTGGCGACGGTTGGGATTCGCCTGAGCTTTGGAAGCTTGGCGGAGACGCGCTGAAGAACGCGTACATTTCAAATCACTATTCAGCGGATAATCCTGCGCCGGAGATTCAAAATTTTGTAAAAAATTACACTGCAAAATTCGGTGTCGGCCCTGACTCGCTGGCCGCGCTGGCCTATGATGCGGCGAAGGTTTTAGCCGATGCCATCAAGCGTGCCGGCGGAACAGAAAGTGTGAAGTTGAAAGATGCGATCAATTCGACAAAGGGCTTCGCAGGTGTGACGGGAACGATCACGCTCGATGACAAACGGAATGCAGTTAAGCCCGCAGTCGCTCTGGAGTTGACACCGGCGCAAAGCAAGTTCACGTTCAAGGAAACTATCTATCCGGAAGGAATGACGGCTCCTGCCACCACGACTTCGGCGAACACGAACATGAACATGAATTCAAACGCGGCCGGCAATACGAACGCGGCAGCGGCGGGTAATACGAACACAAACTCAAACGTAAATTCTAACGCCACACGCTGAGTTTCTAGTTTCTAGTTTCATGTTCCAAGTTCAAGCCGGCAACGACCTTGAACTTGGAACTTTGAACCTGGAACATTGAACTTCGCCCTTATGGACACATTCGTTCAGCAGCTTATTAATGGCCTGACCATCGGTTCGATCTACGCTTTGATCGCGCTCGGCTATACGATGGTTTACGGTATTCTCCGACTTATAAACTTCGCCCACGGCGATATCTACATGGTCGGAGCGTACGCCGGCTTTATGCTGGCGGTCGCACTCGGGTTTTCATCGGAGCCGTCCGCTTTTGGGTTTGGCGTGACACTTATAGGGGCGATGGCGATCGCAGCTGCACTCGGAATGGCGATCGAGCGATTTGCCTATCGTCCGGTTAGGAAGTTCTCGAAAATGACGACCCTGATCACGGCGATCGGCATGTCGCTTTTGATCGAGTATCTTTTCATATTTATCTTCTCGCCGACACCGCGCTCTTTTCCGCAGCTGCTTCCGGTCGGCAGCATTACACTCTTCGGTAATGCAACGATCTCAACATCACAGATATTGATCTTCGTCGTTTCGCTTCTATTGATGGCGCTCCTTCAATGGATCATCTTCAAAACAAAAATGGGTAAAGCGATGCGGGCGGTTTCGTTCAATCTCGATTCCGCGAAACTGATGGGGATCAATACCGATTTCGTCATCACGTTTACGTTTGCGCTCGGATCGGCACTTGCCGCAGCAGGTGGTGTTCTCACGGCTCAATATAATCCAAAGATCGATCCGCTGATGGGGATCATGACGGGTCTAAAAGCGTTCGTCGCCGCCGTACTTGGCGGTATCGGAAATATTCCGGGCGCCGTTCTAGGTGGATTGCTGATCGGTGCAGCTGAAACTCTGGTAGTAGGATACGGCGGGTACATCGGGATCCCGTCGACATACCGAGATGCCGTCGCATTTGCGATCCTGATCATCGTGCTGCTGGTTCGTCCGGCCGGGCTTTTAGGATCGAATGTTCAGGAGAAAGTGTAGCCATTTTGGATTTTAGATTTTGGATTTTGGATTGCGTGCATCGCGATCCGTCTTAAAATCCAAATCCAAATCCAAAATCCAAAATCTAAAATCCAAAATGAATTCGTTGGTTAAAAGTATAATCTTTGGAATCGTCGCACTCGCGGTGCTCTACGTTTTGAACGCGATGATGGGAGCGACCGGGTTTTTTGGCGTCGGCGTAAACGATTATCAAGGACGCCTGCTCGTTTTTATTGCGATCAACATCATTCTCGCCACGTCCCTAAATCTGATCAATGGATTTACCGGACAGTTCTCGATCGGCCACGCCGGATTTATGGCGGTCGGTGCATATGCGTCGGCGTATTTCACAAATACATACGGCGGCCGGCTGATAGAGTCCCTCGCTTTTCTTGGTGACACCGGTTCGACAAGCGTTGTTCTCCTGATCGCCGTCGTGATCGGGGCAGTCGTCGCGGCATTGATGGGTTTGATCGTCGGTATCCCGAGCCTACGTCTGAAAGGCGATTATTTGGCGATCGTTACGCTCGGATTCGCCGAGATCATCCGCATCGTGATATTGAACATCGATGCCGTAGGTGGAGCTACGGGATATCAAGTTCCGGGTTACGCTAATTTTCTTTGGATCGGCATTTTCGCGATCATCACAGTCATCGTAATTCACAACATAGTTAAGTCGGACACCGGCCGGGCGCTGATCTCTATACGCGAGGACGAGTTGGCGGCCGAGGCAATGGGCGTGAATACGACGCGATATAAGGTCATGTCGTTTGCCATAGGCTCGGCCTTCGCCGGTGTCGCTGGTGTCCTCTTTGCTCACTACAACAAATTTCTTCATACCAACGATTTTCAGTTCATCAGATCCTTCGAGATCATCATCATGATCGTGATCGGAGGTATGGGCTCGATGACCGGTGCGATCCTTGGTGCGATCATCGTCACGCTGTTGCCCGAGGTCTTACGCCAGCTTCCTGACATTCAACTCGGTGCTACGACTTTCAAGATCGCCGATCTCCGGCTGGTAATCTTCGCTTTGATCCTAATTCTGACCATGATCATCCGTCCGCAGGGAATTTTGGGAACTGCCGAGATCGGTACCTTCTTCAAACGGTTCAGGCGTGCCGATAAGAACACCGGAGGTTTGAAATAATGGCCGACGGCAACGGCAATCGAACCGTCCTGAAGACCGACAAAGCGACGATACGCTTTGGCGGACTTATCGCCGTGAACGAGCTTGATATGGACGTTCGTCATGGCGAGATCTACGGTCTCATCGGTCCGAACGGTGCGGGTAAGACGACGATATTTAATTTGCTGACGGGCGTGTACGAACCGACATCGGGCGACATCAATATAGCCGGTACTCGCGTCAACGGTCTAAAGCCTTACGAAATATCCCGGCTCGGCGTCTCACGAACGTTCCAAAATATTCGGCTGTTTCCCAGCATGACGGTGCTCGAGAACGTAGTCACGGCGTGCCATCGCCATTCGAAGCAGAATCTGACTGACGCAGTTTTTCGCCTTCCGCGATATCATCGCGACGAGAAAGAACATCGGGAGTTCGCGCTCGAATTACTCGAGATCTTTGACCTCGACAAATATAAGAACGAGGGCGGAACGTCGTTGCCGTATGGTAACCAGCGGAGACTCGAGATCGTTCGAGCATTAGCCACACGTCCGCAGCTGCTATTGCTCGACGAGCCGGCGGCGGGTATGAATCCGTCGGAACAAGAAGATCTTACGGCGTTGATAAAAGAGGTCCGTGACAAATTTGATCTAACCATCGTCCTGGTCGAGCACAACATGCGTGTCGTTATGGGTGTCTGCGACCGGATCCAGGTAGTGGATTACGGTAAGTCGATCGCACTCGGTTTGCCGCAGGACATCAAGAATGACCCGAAAGTGATCGAGGCGTATTTGGGAGATTAGGTGGGCGGTAATCGTTAGTCGTTAATGGTTAATCGTGTTAAGAGTGGACCCACAAACCGCGATCAACGATTAACGATTAACGATTAACGGTTAACCATTAACGGTCAAAACCACCATCACTTATGCTCACGTTAGAAAATGTATCGGTTAACTACGGTGCCATCGAAGCGCTGACCGGCATCACCCTGCATGTCGAGAAAGGGGAGGTCGTGACCTTGATCGGTGCGAATGGTGCCGGTAAGACGACGACGCTTCGGACCATCACCGGTCTGCTCGAACCGAAAGAAGGCCGCGTCATGTACGAGGGTAAGGAGATCAGCGGCGTCGCGACGCATAAGCTTGTGCCGATGGGTATCGCAATGTCACCCGAGGGCCGCGGCGTCTTTGCTAATCTCAGCGTTCGCGAAAATCTCGAAATGGGAGCGTTCATTCGCAAAGACAAGAAAGGGATCGCCGACGACATGGAGCGTGGCTTCACGCTCTTTCCGCGTCTCAAAGAACGCGAACAGCAAAAGGCCGGCACGCTGTCCGGCGGCGAGCAGCAGATGCTCGCGATGGCTCGAGCGCTGATGTCGCGACCGCGTCTTCTGTTGCTGGATGAACCGTCGCTCGGTCTCGCACCGCTCGTTGTGCACACGATCTTCGAAGCGATCGAACAGATCCGCAAAGAAGGGTCGACGATCCTGCTCGTCGAACAGAATGCGAACGCAGCGCTCCACCATTCGGATCGCGCTTATGTTTTGGAAACCGGGCGTATCGTGATGGAGGGTGATTCGAAGCAGCTTGCACAGGATCCGCGAGTTAAAGAGGCGTATCTCGGCGAATGATCGATTTTTGATTTTTGCAGACGAGCGGGGGGTTTTACGACCGTCCGCTTTTTTGTTTACAGCGTGGTACGGACTCGTCATGCTCCGGTCCAAATAATCTTAAATGGAACGCGACAAGATTTTCAGATGGCTCGGCACGATCGGCGTTGGTGTTGCGATCGCGATTATACCGCCGCCCGAGGGCGTCCCGCGTGAGGCATGGACGCTGCTCGCGATATTTGTCGCCACGATCGTCGGGTCGATCCTGCAACCGCTGACCGGGAGCGCGATGGTGCTGATCGGTGTGATCGCGACAACCGTCTTTGGTGCGTTGAAGATCGAAAGGGCGTTGAGCGGTTACGCCGACAAGTATGTGTGGCTCGTTCTCGCCGCGTTCTTTATCTCGCGTGCGATGATCAAGACCGCGCTCGGTCACCGGATCGCTCTGCTGTTCATTCGCATGATGGGACAAAAGAGCCTCGGTCTCGGTTATTCGCTCGTCTTCACCGATTTCATTCTCGCGTCATTCGTCCCGTCCACGGGTGCGCGTTCGGGCGGGATCATCCTTCCGATCGCTCGAAGCGTTTCGGAAACCTACGACTCGCGGCCCGACGACGGCACAGAAGCAAAGCTCGGAACGTTTCTGATGACCTTGCTCTACCAATGCGAGGTCATTCTCTGTGCGACGTTTCTCACTGGTCAGGCTTCGAATCTCATCATCCGAAACTTTGCTGCGACGCACGCA
>JBKJOR010000392.1:0-6166 GCA_046595575.1 Pyrinomonadaceae bacterium
ATCTTCTCTTTGATCGCCCGTTCCATGCGTTCGAGACCGATGCGGAACTGATTCTCAAGAAGCTCGCCGACAGCTCGGACGCGTCGGTTGCCGAGATGGTCGATGTCATCCTGCGAAAAGTGCTCGCTATTCTTCTTCATGCGAAGCAGGTAATTCACCACTTCGACGAAGTCTGCAGCGGCCAGGAGCGGATCATTGATCCGGTCGCGCTCCGGGCGTCCCATCTTGATGTTGAACTTCAACCGTCCGACACGCGAGAGGTCGAACCTTCGCGGATCGAAGAACATACCTTCGAGCAGATGGTAAGCGGTCGGAACCGTTGGCGGATCACCGGGTCGCATCTTTCGATAGATCTCAAGCAATGCATCGACCGGCTTGAGGATCGTGTCCTTCCTCAGGGTCTGAGCTATAACTTCGCCGATCTCATCCGCTTTCGGGAAGAAAAGAGCAAAGCTCTGGATGTTCTCCTCAATGATCTGCTGAAGCCGAGCCGTCGTCAGTTCGGTATTCGATTCGACAATGACTTCGCCGGTTTCGGTGTTGACGATGTCGTCAACCGCAAACGACCCTTCAAAATCGTTTAATGAAACCTCGATCTTGTCTTTCTTCAACCGGCGAAGTTCGGCGATCGCCGACTTAGTGACTTTCTTGCCGATCTTTGTGATCTCTTCCTTTTTATCTTTTATGTCCTCTTCGGAACGCATCCCGACCAGGTTCGTGCTGCCCTCAGGCTTAACGCTGACGAAGATCTTTCCTTTCGAAACCACGGCTTCATCGATCGTGTAGAAGAGCTTCAGAATATCGGCATTCGTGTACTCGGCGTTCTTCACCACCTCTTCGAGAATGCTATCCGAAACGGTTTTCATGTCGATCTGTGGTGACAGCCACATTCCGAGTGCCCGTAGGAAGATCGTCGCGAGGATCTTTCGCTTACCGAGACGGGCGTGCAAAATCCCTTTCTGATCGTATTCGAATTCGACCCACGATCCCCTGTACGGAATGATCTTCGCCAAGTAGTCATCTCGGTCGCCCTTGAAGAAAACACCGGGCGAACGGTGGAGCTGCGAAACGATCACACGCTCGGTGCCGCTGATGATGAAAGTCCCGTTGTCGGTCATCAGCGGTATTTCGCCGAAGAAAACGTCCTCTTCCTTGATGTCGCGAATCGTCGGTGTCCCGGTCTCCGCATCCTTATCAAAAACGGTCAGCCGGATCTTCACCTTAAGCGGAACGCTGTAGGACATTCCTCGTTCCTGACACTCCTGCTGGTCATGCTTGTGCTTGAGTCCCACTGGCTCTCCGCAATTAGGGCAAAGCTTCGGGCGGACCGCATTAAAGGTTCCACAGCTGTTACAAAGCACCTCCGCGGGATTGAACGGGTCGACTTTGATCTTCGATCCGCAGTTCTTACAGTTTGCCCGGAGATGCTCGAGACCTTCGAGGTTTCCGCATTTGCACTGCCAGTTGCCGATCTGGTATTCGACGTATTCAAGCGTGGCGGTCTCGCGGAAATCGGAGACCGGAAAGATCGAACCAAATACGGACTGGAGCCCGATGTTATCGCGCTCTTCCGGGATCAGATCCATCTGCAGAAAGCGGTTGTACGACTCGCGCTGCACCTCGATCAGATTCGGGATCTGCGCTGTCGTATAGATCTTCGAGAAATCCTTCCGTTCCGGCGATTGGCTGGTTCGGCGTCCCAGACCGTGTGAATTATTTTGAAGCGGATTGTTGATCATATGCGTAAAAAGCGTGAAAAAATACCTGTTGATTTATCCGTCGTTTGTTGCTAGGATTCCCGTGTTACCGACACTCCTCACAGCAAACTTTTCAAGAAAAGACGGCAAATGCGGTCGAGGGTAAAGTTTGCCCTGACCGCTTTTCAGCAGTAAATCGCTACTTAATTAATTTTTCGCGAGTGTCGCAAAAAAGACACCGACTCCCATTTTGGCGATCGCTCCGATCGCTCCAAAAATGCAAGAAACCCAATAAAACTAGGGCTTCGAATCCGTCACCGACGGCAAGCGCAACTCAATCGACCTGTTTATCTATCGAACGCTGAACCTGAGTGTAACAGCTACACTACGCCGGCACAAATAATACGGGGTGGTTTGGAGTTCGAATGATCATACGACCAAAAACCGAACTCCAAACCGGTCCCGAACAGTTATTTGACTTCGACCGAAGCGCCTGCATCGGTAAGCTTCGTCTTGATCTCTTCGGCTTCGTCCTTCGATACGCCTTCCTTCAGCGCCTTCGGGGCTCCGTCGACAAGATCCTTCGCTTCCTTGAGGCCGAGGCCCGCAACTACTTCGCGAACGACCTTAATGACCGCGATCTTGTTGCCGCCAGCCGCCGTCAGGATAACGTCGAATGTATCCTTTTCTTCTGCCGCCGGAGCAGCGTCGCCACCAGGTGCCGCCATCATCATCGGAGCGGCCGCCGCGGCAGCCGAAACACCGAATACTTCTTCGAGTTCCTTGACCAGCTCGGACGCTTCTAGAAGCGTCATGCCTTTCAAATACTCAACTACATCATCTTTTGTGATCGCCATGATTATTTCTATCTCCTCTACAGGGTTCTGTTTTTAAAGGATGAAGGCGAAAGAATAAAGGATAAAGTCCTCACTTCTCTTGCTATCTTCCTTTGTTTATTAGCGAATCGAGTCGGGAGAGCAAAGACCTTTGCCTTTATCCTTCATCCTTTCTCCTTTCGCACTGTCAGCCGCTAGAACCCACGGGACCTCGGGAACCGGGTTGCATCTCCTTTTCCCTCGATCCGACGCCGGAGCGAACTGACAATCGCTCGGCTCGTTTTCCTTGAGTACGGCCATTAACGGACGCGGTCGTCCGCAATTTTCAAATCTGAGATCTCGATTCCGGAATTGCCAATTTCAAATCTCAAGTTTGAGATTGAAACTAGGACCGAAGACCCAGGTCTCAAAAACTTATTCTGCTTTCTCTTCGCCTTCAGCTGCCGGAGTTTCCTCACTGGCCACTTCAGGAGCCGCAGCATTTTCCGCTGCTGCTGTCGAAACTTCTTCCGGAGCCGACTCGGCAGACGCTTCCGCTGCCGCCGCCTCGGTCACTTCAGCCGGAGCTTCTTCAGTCGCCTCAGGAGCAGCTTCTTCGGTTGCTACAGGAGCGTCCTCGGGAATAGCTTCCGTCGCCGGAGTCTCTGCCGCCGGAGCTTCTGCCGCCGAAGCTTCTGCTGATGCAGCTTCACCCGACTCGGGAAGTTTGTCGCCGATCTGTTTGATAACTATTGCCAGGTCGCGTGGTACCGCGTTGATAACGGTAACGATGCGTTGTGCCTGTGCGTTGAGTACCCAGAGCATCTTTGAGATAAGCTCTTCTTTCGAGGGCAAACTCGCGATCTCCTGAACCTGTTTCAGGTCGAGAAGCCGGCCGTCGACAACACCAGTCTTAAATGTGTAGATCTCGGCATTGTCCTTCATGAACTTCGAGATCGCCTTCGACAAGATGACCGGATCATTCTCGGTCCATGCGATCGCGGTTACGCCCTTGAAGTGCTCTGCCGCCTGCTCGAATTGCGTGTCCTTCGCGGCTATACGAGCCAAGGTATTTTTTACGACCTGATATCTCGCTCCTGCTTCACGAAGGTGATTTCGGAATTCGATGTCCTTATTCACGGTCAGCTTTGTAAAGCTCACGACCATCGCGGACTTCGCATTCTGAAGCGACTCGGTGAGGGCGACTAGATCTTTCTGTTTTGTTTCTCTTGTTTTCATTTCTTAATCCCTCACCTATTAAACGTACGCCAGCTCGTCCAGAAGCACCCCTGGACTCATGGTCGCCGCAAGATTGATCTTCTTCAGGTACCGGCCCTTTGCTGTTGTCGGTTTTGCCTTGATCACCGCGTTGATAAGAACTCTCGCGTTCTCTTGCAGCTTGTCATCGTCAAACGAAACTTTACCGACCGGCGAGTGAATAACACCGGTCTTATCGACACGGTACTCCACCTTACCGGCTTTGGTCTCTTCGATGGCCGTCTTGACGTCCATCGTCACCGTTCCTGTTTTTGGATTTGGCATCAATCCTCGAGGACCGAGGATCTTACCCAACTGACCGACCTTGCCCATCATATCGGGCGTAGCGATCAGGGCGTCGAATTCCAGCCAACCGCCCTTGATCTTCTCGACCAGGTCGTCACCGCCCACGATGTCCGCGCCCGCCGCTTCAGCTTCCTTGATCTTGTCGCCCTGTGCGATGACGACAACCTTTTTAGCCGCTCCGCCAAGGCCGTGCGGAAGTACGATCGTTCCGCGAACAAGCTGATCCGCCTTTCGGGGATCGACGCCGAGCCACATGGTCACTTCAACGGTTTCGTCGAACTTCGCGAACGCGATCTCTTTCAATTTAGCAACGCCTTCTTCAAGCGTGTGCTTCTTGCCGAACTCGACCTTTTCAAGCGCGGCTAGGTATTTCTTTCCTCGTTTCATTTTTCCTCCAGGTGCTAACGAGACTTTCGATTTGCGATTGCCGATCTGCGGCTCTCGAAACCCTTATCTCTCCCTATCTGCGACATCAAGAGCGATCGAAAATCGCAAATCGAAAATCGCAAATTTAACTATCCTACAACCGTCAATCCCATCGACTTCGCAGTTCCTTCGATCGTCCGCATCGCCGATTCGATGTTCGTCGTATTCAGGTCCTGCAGTTTCTTTTCTGCGATCTCGCGAATCTTGTCTCGAGAGATCGTACCGACTTTCTCCTTGTTCGGCTTGCCCGAACCCTTCGGAATGCCGGCTGCCTTTCGCAGCAGGTCGCCCGCCGGCGGCGTCTTCGTCTCGAATGTGTACGAGCGATCCGCGTAAACTGTGATCACGACCGGAATTTTCATATCCGGGTCGTCGTTCTGCGTTCGGGCATTGAACGCCTTGCAGAACTCCATGATATTAACGCCGTGCTGTCCCAGAGCCGGGCCGATCGGCGGGGCGGGATTCGCCTTGCCGGCGGGGATCTGCAACTTTATATAACCTTCTATTTTCTTTGCCATTTCTTAGTTAATGGTGAATCGTGAATCGTTCTTTCTGACTATTCACGATTAACTATTCACTCCACTTATTCTTCCTCTGCAAACGTTACTTTTTCGACATCAAGAAAGTTGAGCTCGACCGGCGTCGATCGCCCAAAAATCGTCACGGTAACTTTCAGGGTCGTCTTTTCTTCGTTCACTTCCTCGACCTTTCCGGTAAAGCTCGCGAACGGGCCCGACTTGATCCGAACAACTTCGGTCACTGTATAAGTATATTTCGGCTTCGGCTTTTCGGTGGCCTCTTCGATGTTCTTGACTATCTGGTCAACCTCGGCCTGAGCTAGCGGCGTCGGCTGCTTACCACCGAGAAATCCAGTTACCTTCGGCGTCGACTTGATCGCGTGGAACACGCTGTCAGGAATCTTGCCCTTCTCGTCGCATTCGATTTCCACAAGAACATAGCCGGGATACATCAGAAGCTCAGTAATGTGCTCTTTCCCGCCCCGGATATCGACAACCGGCTTTTTCGGCAAGAGGAGCCCTGGGATCTGTTCGGCTAGCTCCATGTCGCGAATCCGCGCCTGTAGGCTTTCGACCACCTTGTTCTCATGTCCCGAATATGTGTGGATGAAATACCACTGCCTCATTGCCAAATCCTTACACTCCCGCGATCTTATTCACAGCCCAAGTCAGGGCTTCCAAAATATAGGTCCATGCCTGGTCGACCAGAAAAAGATAGATCGCGAAAAAGATCACGCTTATGATAACGATGATCGTCGTGTTCTTTACGTCTTCCGAGGATGGGAAGGTCGTACGATCCAGCTCGGCACGAGTTTCCTGGATAAACTCCCCGACGCCTTCTCTCTTCTTGCCTTTTTCCAACGAGCCAATTGCTTCGGCCACTTCTGTTCTCCTACAAATCAACTTTGGCAGGGGTACCAGGACTCGAACCCGGACCTAAGGTTTTGGAGACCTCCATGCTAACCAT
Organism: Pyrinomonadaceae bacterium; assembly: GCA_046595575.1. GTDB lineage: Bacteria > Acidobacteriota > Blastocatellia > Pyrinomonadales > Pyrinomonadaceae > OLB17. The sequence goes on from JBKJOR010000392.1 coordinate 5,987, forward strand.
TGACACCATACCCCTTTCCATTTTGGATTTCGGATTTCGGATTTTGGATTGAACCGGCTACACGACCAATCCAAATCTAAAATCCAAAATCAGCCTATTTATTTTCTCTGTGCAGCGTATGGCAGCGGCAGCGACGGCAGAACTTCTTGAACTCAAGCCTGTTGGGCGTGTTCTTTTTAT
>JBKJOR010000004.1:0-4265 GCA_046595575.1 Pyrinomonadaceae bacterium
TCCGCAGGTAAGAGATCTAACCCGCGGAAAGGCGGTAGCAGTAAAAAGAAGAATACAGACGAGAAGGCAAAGCCGGGAGCGGGGGCAAGCCCGCCTTCCTGACCTGCGAATGCTGTCACGCCGAACAGAAACAATCTTGTCCATACAGTATGTTGCGAAACACAAAGACAACAACATCCGCAAAAGTATGTTGCGAGATTAAGACAAGCCAGCAACATTCGCAGGTCCGGAAGGCGGGCTTGCCCCCGCTCTTCTGTTAGTGCACAAACTCCCCGCCGTACGCTTGCCTCAATCCCTCGCCTTTGATCCCCCATCGAAACCGAAATGAAGAATCGCCACCTCTGTGGTTGTAGCGGATCGAGATCCGGTGAAGGCCAGCCTTCAGGGGAACGAGCGCCGAGCGAACTTTCCGATCCTTTGTCCCCGCGTCGTCGATCAGCATCGCACCGCCTAACACCACCGTCGTGTCCCATGTCGAATCGACCTGGATCTCATACACGCCGTCGGTCGGAGCGCGAAAATATCCGTCGTACGTCACAGAGAACGGCTGTTTAAGATCGACGCCCTGAGACGCGAACTGGTTCAACTGGATGGATCTCGACTCGCCTTTCTTTCGATCGCCCTCACCCATGCCGCCACCGCGCGGAATGAGCAACTCATAGTTTACGCCCTGCTTTGCATCCGGCATTTCGACGGGCTCACGCAATTTGCCACGCAGAAAAGTTGCGGCGTAGACGGAACTCTTTCTTCCATCCGCTAGGATCACGATCGTCTTGAGCGTCCGCTCTTTGCCCGCCGGATTCGCCACGAATTTCTCGGGAACTTCGGGCGAGTGTTCAGTCGGGGTCGAGCCGTCGGTAGTAAACCGCACCTTGCCGCCCGCGACCGGCGACTTTATCTCAAATGAGATCTTCTCTTTCTCGCCGAGAAGGAACCCGCCAACGGGCATCGGTTCGGGAATTCGATAACTCACGCCCTGTGCGTCGAGTCGCGGCAGGTGAGCCAGCATGCGACCATAAAACTCTGAATAACTTCGGCCGTTCGCCGGTGACCAAAGCACCTCGGACAACGCAAGCATTCTTGGAAACGCCATATACTCGACATGCGCGGGCGTCTTCATATACTCGGTCCAGATGTTCGCCTGTCCGCCGATGATGTATTTTGCCTCGTCCGCAGTCAGCTCGTTTGGCACCGGCTCGAACGAATAAACTTTCTCAAGCGGAACATACGATCCGATACTCAGCGGCTCATACGCTGGGTCGCCCTGGCCGTAATCGAAATAGGCGTAGTCGGTAGGCGTCATGATCACATCGTGCTTCGACTTTGCCGCTTCGATACCGCCCTTCATCCCGCGCCACGACATCACGGTCGCATTCGGCGCAAGACCACCCTCGAGTATTTCGTCCCAACCGATCATCTTCTTCCCTTTCGAGTTTATGTACTTCTCGATCCGCCGGACAAAATAGCTCTGAACCTCGTGCTCGTCCTTCAGGTTCTCGCGTTTCTTGAGTTCCTGGACGAATGCCGATTCCTTCCAATGATCTTTCAACACCTCGTCGCCGCCGATGTGGATATAGGGCGAATCGGGAAACAGTTTGATGGTTTCGTCGAGCACATCTTCGAAAAACTTGAATGTTTCGTCGGTCGGACAAAACACTTCTTTGAAAATCCCCCACGTCGTCTGAACCTTGTACTGATAATCGGGCTTGCACCCGAACTGCGGGTACGCGGCGAGAGCGGCCGACGCGTGGCCGGGCAATTCGATCTCGGGGATCACCGTGATATGCCGGGCTTTTGCGTAGGCGACGACTTCCTTTATCTGCTCCTGCGTATAGAAACCGCCGTGCGGGATCCCGTCGCCGATATAAGGTGAGATATTGCGTTCCTTAACCGTCTCGGGACGCTTTGATCCGATCTCGGTAAGCCGTGGATACTTCTTGATCTCGATCCGCCAACCTTGATCCTCAGTCAGATGCCAATGAAAATAATTGAACTTGTATTGCGACATCAGATCGATGTACTTCTTCACGAACTCGACAGGCATGAAATGCCTTGCGACGTCGAGATGCATGCCGCGGTAACGGAAACGCGCCGAGTCATTCACCTTCACGACCGGAATCTGGATCTGGCCGCTACCCGCGGTCGGCATGAGTTGGATCAGGGTCTGCAGAGCGTAAAACCTGCCGCTCGCTAGGGGTGCTTCGATAGTGATACTGCCGGGTTCGACCCACAATCCGTAACCGTCATTAATTCGAATATTGTCGGCACCGTCGGATACCAGGATGTTATTGGAACCCGCCGCTCTTGACTTGATCTTGAGCGAGATGCCGAACTTAGCCGTCAAATATTCGTTCAGCTTTCTCGCTAGTTCTTTGTCTTCGCGACCTCGGGCAACGATCCTCGTATCGCGATCTAAAGTGAAGTGTCCTGCACCAATCTCGAGTTGTTCGGGCTTTGGTATGACATTGATCGAGTTCGCCTGCGCGGAAACCGATAGAGCAAAAACGATCGTCGCAAAAAGTCCGGCAAGTACAGTTTTCATAAGTTCATGGTTGAAGGCAGAAACCTGAGCGGTAGCGAGGGTGTCCGTTAGTTTTTTAGGATTATTCCACAGAAGTGAAAAATTCGTCGCGCTGCACCCCGGTTCGTCATAATCCTGTTATGAGCAATGGCGGCTTTTTTTAATTGGAATTGTAGTTCACTGCTACAATTCATTAGCTCGCGAGCGACACACTCCCTACCGGTCGTGTTTCCGCCTTTCGACGTCCGCTATTTTAGTTTGGTAAGGAACTCCTCAAGCTCGGTCGCAAGCGGCACGGTAAAGCTGGCATCTTCGCCGGTTCTCGGATGAGTAAACGATAGCTTCTCGGCGTGAAGAAAGAACCGGTTCAATATTCGGATATGATTTTTTATATCGATGTCCGCGACTGTGTTGTCACGACCTTCGCTGTAAGTTCCGTCACCGACGACCGGGTGATTGATCGAGGCGAGGTGAACCCTGATCTGATGCGTGCGGCCCGTCTTGATCTCGACGTCGAGTAGTGTGAACTTCTCAAACCGCTTGCGAACTTTCCACATCGAAAGTGCGTGACGTCCATTTGCCGCGACAGTCATCTTTGTCCTGTGCCATCGATCACGAGCGAGCGGCCGGTCGATCGTCCCGGAGTTTTCCCTCGGGCTTCCGTGGACAAGCGCGACGTACGATTTGAAGACCAGGCGATCCCGAAATTGTTCGCTGAGCGCTTCGTGTGTTTGTTCGTCCTTTACGACAACGATAAGGCCCGACGTGTCCTTATCCAGCCGGTGCACGATCCCGACCCGGTCGCGGTTCTGATCATTCTTGTCAGTCCCGCCTTCAGTCGGTCCACTTTCGTAAGAAGGAATCACCCCGGCGTCAGGCGGTTTCCCACTGGCCAGGAAGTGCCACGCGATCGCATTCGCGAGTGTACCGCCGCTCGCGCCGGCCCCCGGATGCACTATCATCCCGGCCGGTTTGTTGATGACCGCCAGAAACTCGTCCTCAAAAATAACGTTGAGCGGAATATCTTCCGGTTCAAATTTCGCCGCGGGAATTTCGGTCAGGTCTACATCTATCTCATCGTTCTCGCGAATCCTGTACGACGCCTTCACTTCCTTATCGTTTACGAGGATGTCGCTGCTCTCGATCAGACGCTGAAGCCGCGAACGCGACCAGCCCTCGATCTGCTCTGCAAGATACGCATCGAGACGCTTTCCGGCGTCAGTGGATGCGGGATGAAGTACGGACGAGGCTGAAGGTTCTTCGGTTGCTGGTATCACATTGTTTCCATTCTTCTTTTCGTGTGCTTCGTGTTTAGTGTATTTGTTGGTGTGATTTCGTGTGAATTCGTGGTTCCAGATTCCCAGCGAGAGACCTGAAACCACTAACTCACACGAAATCACACCAACAAATACAGAACACGAAAAGAAACCGGCAGTCACGGTCCCGACTCCGTCGCCCCATTCGATGTCTCAGTCTTTCGCAATCGCATGATCATGAACACGATCGTCGCAGCCGCGACGACGAGACTGACGAGCTGCGAGGTCGACAGACCGGTCATCGTCGTCAGGCCGAAAAGATCGCCTCGCGGATCGTCGCGAATGAACTCTATCGAAAATCTAAATATAGAATAGATAATTCCGTACGCGATCAGCACCTGACCGTCAAACTTCTTACGGCGGTGCAGCCAGAACAGGAAGCCGAAGACGGCGAGCATCGTGAACGATTCGATGAGCTGCGTCGGATG